>JBBRUO010000606.1:0-3810 GCA_038247725.1 Gemmatales bacterium | reverse complement strand
TGCCGGGGGGGCGCCCGCCCCCCGCGGGGGGGGGGGGGTGCCGCCGCGGCGCTCGGCGCCCGCGCCCCACCCGAACAACCCGATCACGGAACGGCCCTGCCGGCGTGACGGCGGCGGTGGCCCGCGGTGAAATCGGCATCGGGCCGCCTAACGGTCGGAATTCTCGTTCGTTGATCTCGTTGCCGCCTGCGAAACTCGTCTCGTTCCCCCGTGTTGAGTGAGTACCCGTCCCGGAGGTCTGCCGATGCGATTCGTTCGTGCCCTCACCCTGTTCGGATTCACCGCCGCCGCCGTGGTGTTGCTGGCGTCCGCCGAGTCGTTCGCGCAAGTCGCGGGTACCAAGGCCGAGCAGAAAGCGGCGAAGGCGAAGCAGCGAGCGGAGCAGAAGGCCAAGGCCCTCGCCGAAAAGGCGAAAGCGACCGAGGCCGAAGACAAAGCCGCCGAAGCCGCCGCCAAGGCCCAGGCCGCGAAACGCGCCGCCGCGCGGGCCGCCCGCGCCGCCAAACCCAGCACCTTCGACCCGGCCGCCGCCGCCACCCTCATCGACACCCACGTCGCCAAGACACTGGCCGACGCGAACATCGCCCCGTCGCCGGTCTGCTCCGACGAGGAGTTCCTCCGCCGGGCGTACCTGGACATCACCGGCGTCATCCCGACCGCCGAAAAGGCGAAAGCCTTCCTCGACGACCGGTCTCCCGACAAGCGGGCGCGGCTGGCGGACCGACTGCTCGCCGACCCGAACTACGGCCGCAAGCAGGCCGACATCTGGACGGCCAAACTGTACACGAAGGACTCCGGCAACCGGTTCATCACCCCCCTGCCGTTCTACCAGTGGCTTGAGGCCGGGTTCAACGCCAACGCCCCGTGGGACCAGTTCGTCTCGGACATCGTCACCGCCACCGGCACCGTCGATGAGAACCCGGAGGTGTTGTACTTCCTGTCGAACCGCGCCATCGACAAGCTGACCGACACCACCAGCCAACACTTCCTCGGCGTCCGCCTGTCGTGCGCCCAGTGCCACAACCACCCGTTCACGGCCACCAAGCAGGCCGAGTACTGGGGGCTGGCCGCCTTCTACTCGAAAGTGAACCCGGAGCGGCCGAAGAACGCCAACCAGGGCGGGGACAACTCCAAACTGGGCGTCACCGAGGGGAAGGCGAAGACCCGGCTGAAGGACTTCTTCCCGGAGTCGGCGAAGACCGTCCCGCCGAAGTTCTTCGAGGGGGCCGAGCCGAAACTGTCCGCCGCCGAGCCGTACCGCCCGGCCCTGGCCGCGTGGATGACCAGCCCGACCAACCCGTTCTTCGCCAAGGCGATGGTCAACCGCACCTGGGCGCAACTGTTCGGCCGGGGGGTCATCAACCCGATCGACGACATGATCGAGACGAACGAGCCGTCGCACCCCGAACTGTTGGCCGAGTTGAGCCGGATGTTCGCCGTCAACGGGTTCGACGTGAAGGGGCTGGTGAAGGGCATCGTCCTCAGCCAAGCCTACCAGCGGACCAGCAAGCCGACGGCCGCGAACAAGGCCGACGATACCCTGTACAGCCACCAGCAGTTCAAGGTGCTGTCGCCGGAGATGCTGTACGACAGTCTGATCCAGGTGGTGGGCACGCCGCCGGCCGCGAAGCGGGCGGCAGGGGCCAACCGCGGGCAGCCGAACACCCCCCGCGCCCGGTTCGCCGACTTCTTCCTGGCCGGGGCCGAGGAGCCGAACCCCGCCGAGTACGAGGCCGGCATCCCACAAGCCCTCCGCCTCATCAACGGCCGCGGCACCCAACCGGCCGCCAACAAGGTGATCGGCACCAGCCGGGGCAAGGAGGCGTTCGAGAAGATTTACCTCTCCGCCCTGTCCCGCCGGCCGACCGCCGACGAGGTGAAGCGGCTGACCGACTACGTGGCGAAGTCGTCCACCCCCGCCGAAGGGTACGCCGACATCCTTTGGGCCGTACTCAACAGCAGCGAGTTCGCGATGGTCCGCTAAACGGAGTTTTCAAGTTTCAGGGTTTCAAGTCACAAAAAAAACAGAACCCTGAAACAACTCCCCCCATGACTTCACCGCGAATGTCGCGTGTCTTCTTGAAACTCCGAAACTTGAAACCTGAAACCCGACCACCGAAGGTGTGACATGATCCCCATGCCCGAAGCGACCCGCCGCAAGTTCCTGCAACTGTCCGCCGCCGGCGTCGGCACCGCCGCCGCGTCCGGTTGGATGGGCGTGCTGGCCGACCGCGCCGCCGCCGCCACCCCGACCGGTAAGAAGCACAAGAGCTGCATCCTCCTGTGGATGGACGGCGGCCCCAGCCACAAGGACACGTTCGACCTGAAGCCGGACACCCAGGACGCCGGCGAGTTCAAGCCGATCGCCACCAGCGCCCCCGGCGTGCAAATCTCCGAGCACCTGCCGAACGTCGCCAAGCACATGCACGAGGGCGTCGTCGTCCGCGGCATGAGCACCCCCGAAGGGGCGCACCCCCGCGCCAAGTACCACCTGCACACCGGCTACCGCGAGGGCCAGGGCGGGCTGGTGTACCCGAGCATCGGGGCCATCGTCGCCAAGGAACTCGGCTCGGCGTCCGCCTCCATGCCGAACTTCGTCAGCATCGGCAACCGCAGCTACGGGTCCGGGTTCATCGGGCCGAAGTACCAGCCGCTCATCGTCCAGGACCCGGCCAAGGGCGTGGAAGACCTACGGGCGCTCGTCTCCGAGAAGCAGTTCCAGAACCGCAACGGGCTGCTCGAGGAGATGGAGAAGGCGTTCTACCACGACTACCAGTCCGGCCTCGTCACCGACCACAAGACGACCTACGAGCGGGCCGTCAAGCTGATGAAGTCGGCCGAGGCGAAGGCGTTCGACCTGACCGCCGAGCCGGCCGCCTCCATGAGCAAGTACGGCACCGGCAAGTTCGCCGAGTCGGTGCTGATGGCCCGCCGGTTGGTCGAAGTCGGGGTGCCGTTCGTCGAGTGCGGCCTCGGCGGGTGGGACACCCACCAGGACATCTTCGCCCGCGTGAAGAACCTGTCCGCTCAGGTGGACGCCGCCCTCTCCGCCCTGCTCACCGACCTGAAAGAGCGCGGGCTACTGGACACCACCCTGGTGATTTGGATGGGCGAGTTCGGCCGCACCCCGAAGATCAACACCCGCGGGGCGAAGCCGGGCCGCGACCACTACCCGAAGGCGTGGAGCCTGGCCATGTTCGGCGGCGGCCTGAAGGGCGGCCGCGTGGTCGGCAAGACGGACAAGGAAGGGGCCACGGTGGTCGAGCGGCCGGTGAAGACGGGCGACTTCCTGGCCACCGTGTGCGAGGTGCTGGGCATCGACCACGCGAAGGAGAACGAAGCCGTCTCCGGCCGGCCGATCAAGATCGTGGACACCGGCAAGAAGCCGTTCACCGAAGAGATCCTGTAACCCGGCGACCGGCGCGGCCGCGCTCGCCGAGCGCGGCCTCCCAAACACCGGCCCTCGGGCCGGTGTTTTCGTTGGGGGGGGGCCTTGCCAAGCCGCGACCGCCGTTCGCACGGGTTGACGGAGGGTGGCGATGGAACCTCGAGTGAACGACGCGACCGCGAACCCGCGCGGTGGCGGCGGTGTCTGGCCACGATGAGTACCTCCTCCAATTACCTCGTGTTCGGCGACCTTCACGGCCGGGTGCTGCCCGCGTTCCGGCTGGCGACGGCATGGGCGAGCGAACACGAGACGCCCCTCGCCGGCATCCTGCAAGTCGGCGACCTCGGCTATTTCCCGGACATTTCCAGGCTCGACAAGGCCACCATCCGCCACGCGAAGGACGACCCGCTCGAACTCGGCGT
>JBBRUO010000605.1:0-3818 GCA_038247725.1 Gemmatales bacterium | reverse complement strand
GGCGCTCAGCCGCAATTACCTCGACGACGATTCCCTCCGGGCGCTGGCGAACTCCCGACTTCGCGATCTGCGGACGCTGCACCTGGCGCACAACAACCTCACGCAAGACCGCTCCGACGGCGAACTCGTCACCGACATCGGCGTGAGTTGGCTGACCGATTCGCCGGTGCTGGCGAACCTGCGGCTGCTGACGCTGGGCTACACCGGCATCTCGGATCGGTCGGTGGAGCTGGTGTTGAAGCGCGCCCACTGGCGGCTGTTCGGGCTGGGAATCGCGGGCAACAACCTGACCGGCGAGACGGTGCGGATCCTCGCCACCTCGCCGCGCCTGAGCCGGCTGGTGTGGCTGGACCTGTCCGGCAACCCGCGCCTCGGCGGGCGGGAGTTGCTGCCCCTCGCGGAGTCACCGCACCTGTCCCGGCTGTGCGAGTTGGACTGCGGCGGCATCCCGATGGCCGATGAGGTGCGGGCCGCCTTCCGCGAGCGGTTGGGGCCGCGGTTCTCGGATTGACCACCACGCTTGTCCAAAAAGAGGAACGCGGATGACTGGGTCCGCGTCCTCTCGCGCCGGCACCTCCTCGCCCTCGCAACGGCGGCCACCCGCTCACGCCGGGCGTTGCAGCAGCAGCCACAGGTACGCGACGTACACCGCGAGGAGGGTCGCTCCCTCCCAACGGGCGATGCGATTGCCGGTGAACATGGTCGGGAACAGCAGCAGGGTGATGCCGATCATCCACCAGCCGTCGCTGTCGATCAGCCCCGGCGACACCGGCAGCGGGGCCACTAGCGAGGTGAGGCCGAGCACCCCCAGCACGTTGAAGAGGTTCGAGCCGATGACGTTGCCGACGGCGATGTCGGTGCGGCCGCGGATGACGGACACCAGTGACGCCACCACTTCGGGCAGCCCGGTGCCGGCCGACACGATGGTCAGACCGATCACCCGCTCGGACCAGCCGAGGGCGCGGGCGATCTCCACCGCCCCCATCACGGTCAGGTGCGCGCCGCCGGCCAGCAGCGCCACCCCGACGGCCACATACGCGACGTACACCCCAGTGCGAACCGGCTTTTCGTCGCTCAACTCGCGGACCTCCTCGCGCAACTCGCTCGCTTCCGCCGCCGTCACCTGCCTGCGGACGAGGCTGACCATGTACGCCGTGAACCCGACGTAGATAGCCACGCACAGCACGGCGTCCAGCCGGTTCACCTCCCCGTCCTGGGTAATCACGAGCGCCAGCAGGGTGACCAGGGCGAGGACCGGGTACTCGAGTTTGACCGTGTTCCCGGTAAGGGCCAGCGGTCGGACCAGGGCGCACGCGCCGAGGATGAAGGCGATGTTGAAGATGTTCGAGCCGAAGACGTTGGCGACGGCGATGTCGGCGCTCCCCTGGGCGGCGGCCATACCGCTGACGGCCAACTCCGGGATGGAGGTGCCGGCGGCCACCACCGTCAGCCCGATGATGGCCGGGGTGAGCTTGAACTTCTCGGCCAGCCCGACGGCCCCGCGGAGCATCGTCTCGCCCCCCAGAACCAACAGGACGAGGCCGCCGATGATGAGGCCGATGGAAAGCAGCATGGTGGGGACTCAGCGGACGGTTTTGAGGAACAGTTCTTCCAGCGTTTCGTCGTCTCGAAGCAGCGACCGCACGGCCACCCCGGCGCGGTCGGCGGCGGCGAAGAAGGCGGACGTGGCCCACCCGTCCGGCACCGTCACCACCAGGTCCGGGCGGCCGTCCTCGACGGCGACCGTCGCGCGGTCGGCTTCCAGCGCCGCCCGGAACGCCAGCGGGTCGCCCTGGACGCGGAGGCGATAGCGGTTCCCCCGGCGGGCGCACAACTCCCCCACGGTGCCGACCCCGCGGACGTTCCCGCCGGCCAGGATGACCACCCGCTCGCACACCGTTTCCACGTCGGCCAGCAGGTGCGTGCTCAGGATCACCGACTTCCCGTGGTCGTCGCCGAGGGTGCGGATCAGCCGCAGCATGGCGTCGCGGCCGGCCGGGTCGAGGCCGCTGGTGGGTTCGTCCAGCAGCAGCACCGGCGGGTCGTGAATGAGGGCTTGCGCCAGTTTCGCCCGCTGCTTCATCCCGGCCGAATACTGCTCCACCCGCCGGTACCGGGCCTCTTCCAGTTCCAGGTACGACAGCACCTCGTGGGCGCGACGGTCGGCCTGCCGGCGGCTCATCCCATACAGTTGGCCGGCCAACGACACGTACTCGATCCCGGTCAGGCCGGGCACCAGCGCGTCGGCTTCGGGCATGAACCCGATCAGCCGCCGCAGTCGCCAGTTCGTCGATTCGTGGCCGAGCGGTTCGCCGAGGACCGACCCGCTGCCGGACGTCGGCGGCAGGAGCCCCATGAGGATTTTCAACAGTGTCGATTTGCCGGCCCCGTTCGGCCCCAGCAGACCAATGCGGCCGGGCGGCAGGTGCAGCGTCACGTTGTTCAGCACCTTCATCGGGCCGAACAGCCGCGTAACGTTGTCGAGTTGGAGTAGCAGGGGCATGGGCCTGGCTTTGTCCCTCTCCCCCCTGGCGGGAGAGGGGTTCGGGGTGAAAGGGGATTCTGATCCAGAAACCCGTTGACGCTGTCCCGCCGGGTGTTGTGGGGGACACGCAATACACCTCCCCTCGGTGAGGGGAGGTCGGCGGCGCAGCCGCCGGGAGGGGAGTCTTCAATGGCCTGGGAGGAGATGACATCTCCCCACCCGGTCGCGGGACGCGACCGACCTCCCCTCGACGAGGGGAGGTGTAACGAACGGCCCTCGACACCCACAACGGGACACTCCCAGCGGGTTCGGATCTTGGGGAACCGGTCCACAGAACCATGATACGACTCACCGCCGCGCGGCCGCACAGACCGCCGCTCCGACCACCAGCGCGTATTCGGTGTCGGCCGAACTCCCGGCGGTGAGCCGGATCGCCCGCAGGTCGTGCAGCCGGCGGACGCCGTCGTGGAAGTCGGTCAGGGTCAGGTCGGCGAACCCGTCCCGCACTGCGCGAAACAGTTCCGCGAGCGGGCAGTCCCCCGGCACCCCGGCGAACGCCCGGCAGTCCAGGTACTCCAGCGCCGCCAGGCCCCACGGCACCGCCCGCCGCGCCGATTCCGGCATCCCCGGCGGCGACAACTCGACCCGCCGCAACGCCGCTTCCACCCGTTGCGTGAGCGCACCCAGGTGGGCCAGCAACTCGCGGGCGCGGTCGTCGAACGCCGTGCGGAGCGCGGCCAACTCCGTTTGCGTGTCGGTCAGCCACCCCGGCACCCCGGCGCGGGTGTCGCCGATGACGGCCTTCAAGTCGTGCAGCACCGCCTTGGGTGAATCGTGTTCATCGACGAACCGCACCGCCTTGGGCGTCGGTCGCACCCATTCGACGGACTGCTTGCTGCGCACTTCCGTCCGCACGACTTCCAGCAACCCGCCGGCCACGGCGAACCGGGCAGCATCCGCCGGTGTCCCGTGACGGGAGGCGAACAGGCCAGGCAGTTTCCCGGTTTGATATAGCCGGTGTTCGGCCGGATCGCGGAGGGCGACCCGCAGCGCGGCCAGGATCGCTTCGTTCCGCTGCGCGACGGGGTACACCGCCGCCGCCGGATCGGGAATGACGGCGGGATCGGCCACGGGCGGGACGACGGCTTCCATACCACACCTGATGGGAGTTCCATTCGCGCGGGGCGACCGTACTGTAATGGATTCGGGACCGACGACGCTAGACCGAGTGGAGCCAGACGCCATGACCCCAAAACAACGAATCCTCAGCGGCGTGCAGCCGTCCGGCAAACTGCACCTCGGCAACTACTTCGGGGCGATCCTCCAGCACATC
>JBBRUO010000604.1:0-3818 GCA_038247725.1 Gemmatales bacterium | reverse complement strand
TGGTCCCTTCTCCCCTGGCGGGACATTAATTTTGTCTTCGCTGGTTCCCCCCTCCCCTGGCGGGAGGGGGGAACAAGAAAAATCCCCATGCGCAGTCTCTCCCTCCTACTGCTCCTGCCCTCGCTCGCGGCGGCCGCGTCGCCGGCCGTCACGGCCGTGGCGTACTCACCCGATGGCAAGTGGCTGGCCGCCGGCACGCGGGGCGTCGTGCAACTGATTGACCCGGCGACCGGTGCGGTTCTCGGTGACCTGCCCGGCCAGACGCAGCGGGTCACGGCGGTCGCAGTGTCGAAGGTCGGCAAGGTGGCGGTCGCGTCCGGCGAACCGGGCAAGTCCGGCGTAGTCCGCCTCTACGACATCGCCGACCCGAAGGCCCCGCCCGCCAAGCCCGTCGCCGAAATCGCCGCGCACAAAGACGCCGTGTACGCCCTCGCGTTCAGCCCGGACGGGGCCACCCTCGCCACCGGCAGCTACGACCGCACGGTGAAGTTGTGGGCTTTGAAAGACCCGACCCGACCCGCGTTCACCCTGACCGACCACAGCGATTCCGTGTACGCGGTCGCCTTCCACCCGGACGGCAAGTTGCTGGCGACCGGGGCCGCCGACCGCGCCGTGAAAGTGTGGGACACGGCCACCGGCAAGCGGTTGTACACCCTCGGCGACAGTACCGATTGGGTGTACGCGGTGGCGTGGTCGCCGGACGGCAAGACCCTGGTGGCCGCCGGCGTGGACAAAAGCATCCGCACCTGGAAGGCTGACGCGGACGGCGGCGAGTTGCTGCGCGCCGCGTTCGCGCACGAGGCGGCCGTCACGCACCTGCTGTTCGCCTCGGACGGGCGCACGCTCTACACGGCCGGCGAGGACAACGCGGTGAAGGCGTGGGACGTGGCGAAGTTGACCGAGGAGGCGGCGCTGCCGCGACAGCCCGAGACGGTGCTGAGCGCGGCCCTCCGGCCCGACGGCAAGCAACTCGCGCTCGGCCGGTTCGACGGCGTGCTGCAACTGCTCGACCCGACGACGGGGAAGGTGGGGTTCGCGCCGCTGCCGGCGAAGGAGACGCCGAAGCCGGTCACGCGGTTCCCCGCGCTCCGCGAGCCGGCCAGCACCGACTCGGCCCGCTCCGCCGCGAAAGTGTCGCTGCCGGTCACGGTCCTCGCCGCGCTCGACCGCGCCGGGGATGTCGATTACTTCCGCTTCGACGCCACCGCCGGGCAGCAGATCGGCGTTCAGTTGCAACCGGCCGACACGAAGAAACTGACCGGCGTGCTGACCCTCACCGACGCCGACGGCCACGTGCTGACGCGGTCCGACAACGGGTTGCTCGGCTTCACCGCGCCGAAGGCCGGTACGTATGCGGTCGGTGTCTCGGACGAGCAGTTCCGCGGCGGGCCGGGGTTCGACTACAAGCTGAACGTCGGCGACATCCCGGTCGTCACCAGCGTTTTCCCGCTTGGCGTCCAGCGGGGCAAAACGGCCACGGTGCACGTGGAGGGCGTGAACCTCGGCGAGCCGATGGGCCGCGCGGTGAAGGTAACGGTGCCAGCGACGGCGGAGGTTGGCAGCCGCGTTCCGGTGCCGCTGCCGAAAGTGAAAGGCGAGACGCCGCTCGGCATGGCGTCGGTGGTCGTCGGCGAGTTCCCTTCGGCGGTGGTCACGACTGACGGGGCCGACGTGCGCGTGCCTGGCACCGCCGACGGGATCCTGGCGAAACCGGGCGACGCACAGACGGTTCGCTTCAGGGCGACCCAGGGCGAGAAACTGATCGTCGAAGTTCACGCCGGACGGTTCGGCTCACCGCTCGATTCGGCCATCGAAATCCAGGACGCGAACGGCAAGCCGGTGCCCCGTGCCACCCTCCGCAGTGTGGCCCAGACTTACGTCACCTTCCGCGACCACGACGCCGCCAAGCCCGGCATCCGCTTGGAAGCGTGGAACGAGTTGCGGACGGACGACTACCTATTTGTGGACACCGAACTCGTCCGCATTCTGGCGCTGCCGCGGAACCCGGACGACGACTGCCAGTTCGTCCAGGCCGGCGGCAAACGGGTCGGGTTCCTCGGCACCACGCCGAGTCACCACGCCATGAACACCCCGATGTACAAGGTGGAACTGCACCCGCCAGGCAGCACGTTCCCGCCGAACGGGTTGCCGGTGTTCGAGATGATGTACCGCAACGACGACGGCGGCGACGGCTTCGGCACCGATTCGATGCTGGAGTTCGACCCGCCCGCCGACGGTGCGTATCAGGTGAAGATGACCGACTCGCGGAACGCCGGCGGCCCGGCCTCTGGCTACCGCGTGACCGTCCGCCAGCCGAAGCCGAGCTTCGAGTTGAGTGTCTCGCCGAAGAACCCGGCCGCGTGGCGGAATGGCGGCATCCCACTGACGGTGACGGCGAAGCGGATCGACGGTTTCACGGGGCGGATTGAGGTGAAGTTCGATGGGCTGGTCGCGCCGTTCACCGCGCCCGCGACCGTCATCGAAGCGGAGCAGACCTCGGCGACGGTCACGCTGTTCGCGGGCGGGGAAAAGGCCGAGAAGCCGGGCGCGTTCAAGGCCGTCGCGACCGCGACGGTGGGCGGGAAGCCCGTCACCCGCGAGGCCGCCAGCGGCACACCGAGCGTCCGCGACCCCGGCGACCTGACCACGACGACCAACCTCGGCGAAGTCACGATCAAGCCCGGCGGCGAGACGCGGTTGCTCGTGAAGATCGAACGGCACAGCGACTTCAAGGGCCGCGTGCCGCTGGACGTGCGCGGGCTGCCGCACGGGGTGAAGGTGCTGAACGTCGGGCTAAATGGTATCTTGATCCTCCCCGGTCAGACCGAGCGCGAGATCGTCCTCTCGTGCGAGCCGTGGGTGAAGCCGATGGAGCGGCCGTTCGTGGTGCTCTCTCGCAGCGAGCGGAAGAAGGCCGAACACGCGGCGAACAGCGTGCTGCTCAAAGTGGCGAAGTAGCGGAAGTCCGATTTGTTAGCCCGCCGCGCGAGCAAGGAACCAACCCCATCAGCGGTTCGCCCCGTGCTCGCGCGGCGGGGTAACAAATCACCCTATTGAGGAATCATCATGCCGACGTTGACCGTGGAAGGGATGGGGGCGTTCGAGGTGCCGGCCGGGAAGCGACTGGTGCTGGCCCTGACCGACGAGGCCGGGGTGGACCAACTGCACGCCTGCGGCGGGAACGCCAAATGCACCACCTGCCGGGTGGAAGTGGTGGCCGGTGAGGCGGGCAAAATGACCGACGCCGAGACGGCGGTGCTGGCGGCGAAGGGCGTCACCGGCGTGCGGCTGAGTTGCCAGATGACGTGCGACGCGGACCTGACCGTGAAGGCGATCAGCCGGCTGGCGGGGAGCGGTCGCGCCGACGCGGGCAAGCGGCCCGCGGACGCCATCGCGCCGCCGCCGACGTTTGCCAGTTGAGCGTGTCGTCGGATGGGCCGGTCACGCCGGCCACGCCCGCAGCGCACCAATCAGGGCATTCGCATCGGGCGGCTGCCAAGTCTGCACCGACGGCGGGTGGATCACCGGCGAGACCCTGCGCCTCGGCGGCGGTCGAGGCGCCTTCGCCGTCTGGCTGTCGAGGGCTCCCGCCGACGGGTGCTGATGTCGCCGCCGCCCGGCACCGCGACGGAGGAGGACGTGATCCGCCTGCTGGAGAACCCCAGGCGGAAGGGCATCGCCCTCGACAATATTATGATGGTAGAAGGTGAAATGAAAGAAGTAAGCGAAGAAGATTTGCTTGCTGCTATGAAAGTGGCACACGAAGCTATCAAAGTTCATTGTCAAGTACAAATTGAATTGATGGAAGCTGTGGGCTC
>JBBRUO010000603.1:0-3830 GCA_038247725.1 Gemmatales bacterium | reverse complement strand
TGGGGTGGGCCGAGAGAGCGTGACAAGTGGCCGGCCGAGGTTGTCGAAGCGGGCGGCGATTCGCGGCTCCTACGAGAAGGGTTTGTCAGTCACGAACTGAAGACGAGCGGAGTAGTGAACGTCGGGGTGATCGTGGATGCCGACTTCGACGCCGCTGCCCGGTGGATCGAAGTTCGAAACCTGCTCACCAAAGTCCTGCCGACGCTACCTGTCGAACTACCTGCTGAAGGTCTCGTCCACGATTACGACGAGGACGGGCCACGACGATTTGGCGTATGGATCATGCCGGACAACCGCGCGAAAGGCATGTTGGAAACGTTCCTGGCGAGTTGCGTTCCCGATCAGCAGCAAGGCTTGTGGCCATTCGTGGTGAAGCATTGCGACGAGGCGAAACTTCAACATCTAGCACCATTCAAGGACGTTCACCGCGACAAGGCGGCTATTCATGCTTGGCTCGCACTTCAGGATGAACCGGGTTCTCAACTTCACGACGCGATCAAGTTCGAACAACTGAAACCCGGTTCCCCGATTGCGGCTCTCTTCCTGGCGTGGTTCCGCAAACTCTTTGGGGTGTGATTCGCCCACCCCCGACCCCGGAACTGGCGACGCCGGCGGTGTTCGGCGGGATCGCGGTGGCGGGGCTGTTCGGCTCCCGTCGGCGGAAGACGGCCGCAACCGTCGCCGCGTGAGCCACATCGGAAACGATCATCCGCCGCGCGGACAGTCGGCCGGCGTCACCCGCTCGTCGAGTGACACCGGGTGACGCAGCGACGCCCGGCCGGTCGTCCGCCGCACCCAGTCGGCGGCCCGCCAGGTGTCCGCCGGGCGCGTTCGACGAATTCGGCCGTCGAGAGGATGGGGATGCCGCGGACGTTCATCCAGTCCGCGGCCCCGCACGCAGGACGACGCCGACCGGATGGGCCGCGCCGCCGTTCGAGATCTGTCGCATCGGTCGATACCCCGCCTCCGGACTCCGCCGGCGGTTCGGCCAGCGTTCGAGCCGCTTCAGTTTGTATCGACCGTACCGATTGGGCGGGCGAGCCGATTTCGGGAATGTTCGAGTACTCCCTGCGGGACGATTCGCGCCCTCGGTTCCGCGCCACGCGCGCCCGGCCCGAAACGCGCTCCCGGCCGGGAGTCCGGTGCTACAATAGTTCGTTCCCCACCGGCACCCCGAAGCGGCCCCACCGACCGATGGCCACCGACCGCACCACCGCCGACGCGCAGGTCCTCTACGACCGCGGGCACCACAGTTTCCAGACGGGCGATTTCCGCGAGGCCGTGGAGTGCTTCTCCCGCGCCATCCGCCTGAAACCGAACGTCGCCGCCGGCTACCGCTATCGGGCCATGGCGTACCTGGAAATGGGCCAGCGGCTGGACGCCCTGAACGACCTCGACCAGGCCATCCGCCTGCGGACCGACGACCCGATGCTGTACGCCGACCGGGCGCGGGTGCTGTTCCGCCAGCGGTCGTACCCGACCGCCATCGAGGACTGCACGCGGGCGTTGGAAATCGACGCCGGGCTGGCCCCGCTGTACGGCCTTCGCGGGGAGTGCCACGCCGCCAACGGCGACACCCAGGCGGCGTTCGCCGACTTCGCCGTCGCCCTCGCCCGCGACCCGGACCACGCCGCCGACTACCTGCTCGCCCGCACCGAACTGAACCTGGAACTGGAAGACCCGGACGCGGCCTTCGCCGACGGGGAAGAGGCGGTGCGGCGGTCGCCGGACAACCCGAACGCCTACCAGGCGCGGGGGATGGCGCACCGCATGTCCGGCCGGCTCACGGACGCCGCCGCCGACTTCACGCGGGTGCTGGAACTGGACCCGAACCGCCCGCTGGCCCACCTCGCCCGCGCCACCGTCCGATTGGGCGTGCGGGACTACGCCGGGGCGGCCGCCGACTGCGACGCGGTCCTCGCCGCCCTGCCGACCACCGGGAAGGCGTTCGAGCTGCGGGGGCTGTGCCGGAAGTATCTGGGCGACGACGACGGGTCGTTCGCCGACTACACCGAGGCCATCCGCCTGAACCCGGCCAACCCGATCGCCTACAACCTGCGGGCCGGGCTGCACTACCACCACCACCGGTACGCGAAAGCCATTCAAGACCACCTGGACGCGCTGAAGCGCGACCCGACGAGCGCGAGTACCTTCAACCAACTCGGCTGGATCTGGGCGACCGCCCCGGACCCGGACGTGCGGAACGGCCCGCGGGCCAAGGAGTGCGCCACCCGCGCCTGCGAACTGACCGAGTGGACGGACGCCAGCTACCTGGACACGCTGGCCGCCGCCTGTGCCGAAGTCGGCGACTTCGACGCGGCGGTGCAGTGGATGGAGAAAGCCATCCCCTTCGTGTCCGCCGACACCGAGGACGACTACCACTCCCGGCTGGCACTGTATCGCCAGGAGAAACCCATCCGCGTCACGCCGGAAGGGTAAGTGCTGTCCATTCCCAGGGCGTTGCCCTGGGATCGAATTGGGCTTACGAATCCAACCCCGGCAACCCATCCAGACTCCGGGTGTTCTTCTTCCGGCGGTACGCCGTCAGTTCGTCCTCGTCCTTCGCTTCGCACCACTTCACCAGAGTATCGCGTTCACCGGCGTAGTCGAAGCGGGGGATGGAATACCCGCACGAGTCGCTGATGCGGGTCAGGGTCGCGCGGATAATCGATCGCGTGCCCGGATAGGTCGGGAAGTAGGCGAGCAGTTTGTCGAAGTCCGGGTGCCCAGGTAAGACGGACTCGCCAGTTCCGTGAAGGCGGACGATCTTCGGCGGCCCGTCAAAAGCACAGAACGTGAAGACGATGCGGCCGTTCTCGCGGAGGTGCGCGACAGTCTCGATGCCGCTGCCGGTCAGGTCGAGGTACGCCACCTCGCGCGGGCCGAGGATGCGGAACGAGTCCATCCCCTTCGGCGAGCAGTTCAGCAACCCGTCCGCCGCGAGCGGGGCGGTCGCCACGAAGAACAGCTCCTGCTTCGCCAGCCACGCCGCCAAGTCCGGCGTGATGTCGTCGAACACCTTGCCCACGTCGTTCCCTCAATGTGGCGTCACTTCGTCTGAAATAGTGACATCAAGTGTACCGCTTGCCGACGTACTGGGGGTCGAAGAACACCTGCAAATGGCGGTCGATCTGCAACAGCCCGGCCGGGGTCGTCTCGATGGCCTTTTGGCCCACCGTTAGCCAGCCGTCGGCTTGCAACTTGTCGTAGCCGGGCTGGAACTCGGCGACGATGTCCGTGTCGAACTTCTTGCGGAAGTAGTCGCGCTCCAGGTGGCCCGTCTTCAGTTGCAGGATCATTTCGCGGATGAGCCGGTCGCGGGTGGCGGTGACGAACGCCCGGCCCAGCGGCAACTCGCCGGCGTCCAGCTTGCCGATGTACGCCTCCCAGGTGTCCACGTTCTGGATGTGGACGCCGTTGACGTGGCCGAAGCTGGCGACGCCGGTGCCGAACATGTCCGCCCCGGTCCACAACGCTTCGCGGTAGACGAAGTGCGTCTTCGCCGGGTCCTTCATGACGGTGGTGGCGCTGGTGACGACGTACCCGGCCTTCACGAACTCGTCGAAGGCGTACTGCACCCACGCCCGCTTGGTCGGCCAGTCGGCGATGCTCAGCGGGATCTCCGGGGCGTCGTCGCCGACCATCGTCAGTTCCTTGCTGAACCGCGTGTTGTACGGCAACTCCATCTGGTAGACGGTGACGCACTCCGGACTCAGCTTGATCGTCTTCGCCACGGTGTCTTTCCAGTTGTCCCAGTCCTCACCGACCATGCCGGCGATCAGGTCGATGTTGATCTGGTCGAACCCGACCTCCCGCGCCCAGTCGTAGGC
>JBBRUO010000602.1:0-3833 GCA_038247725.1 Gemmatales bacterium | reverse complement strand
GTCTCGGGGGGGGCCCGCCCGCCCGGTGGGGGCCGGGCCCCCCCCCCCGTGGGCTGGCGCGCACCACCCTAACCGATCACCGGCGATTCCGACGCCGATACCACTTTGGACAGGATCTCGCCGTCGGGCAAGCGGGTGGCGATGACTTCGCCGGGGGTCACGTCGGCGACCGTCCGGATAACCGATCCGTCACCCCGCCGCGTCAGCGAGTAACCCCGCTTCAGGATGTTCAGCGGACTCAAGGCGTCCAGTTGCTCGGCGGTGGCGGCCAGCCGGTCCCGGCATCGTCCGACGAACCGCTCCGCGGTTCGGTTCAGTCGCCCGGCGAGGTCATCCAACTTCTGCTCCGCCGCGCGAATGCGGTCGAGCGGCTTGCGAAACGCCGGGCGATCCGCGAGCTGGTCCACCCGCTGCCGGGCGATCCGCAACCGCTGCACGCAGCCGTCCCGCAACCGTGCGTCGATGTCGCGGAGGTCCGCCATCATCTCGCGGCGGTCGGGTGTCAGCAGGGTGATCGCGGCGGACGGCGTTTCGGCCCGCTTGTCGGCCACGAGGTCCGCGACACTCACGTCGATCTCGTGGCCGACGGCGGAAATCACCGGTACCGCGCATTCGAAGATGGCGTCGGCGACGATCTCCTCGTTGAACGCCCATAAATCTTCGGCCGACCCGCCGCCGCGTCCGATGACGACGGCGCACAAGGGTAACAACCTCTTCTCGTGGAGGGAACTCAGGAATCGCAGGTTCTGCGCCACGTCGGCGGCCGCGCCCTCGCCCTGGACCCGGCTCGGCCGCACCACCACCTGGGCCACCGGCCACCGCTGGGCCAGCAGTTCCAACATGTCTCGGATCGCGGCCCCAGTCGCGGAGGCGATCAGCGCCACCCGTCGGGGGAACTTCGGGATCGGCCGCTTCCGCTTCGGGTCGAAATACCCCTTCTGCAAGAGCTTTTCCTTCAACTGTCGCAGGGCCAGTTCCGCCGCCCCGACGCCCTTCGGGTGTAACTCCTCGACGATGAACTGATAGTCACCTTTCGGTGCGTACACCGTGATCTGCCCGCGCAGCACTACGGCCATCCCATCCTTCAGGTCGAACCGCAACCGCAGGGCGATGCCGCGAAACATCACGCATTTGATTTGCGCTTGCGCGTCCTTGAGCGTGAAGTAGACGTGCCCGGACGACGCGCGGACCACGTTCGACGCCTCGCCCGTCACCCAGACGACAGCGAAATGCTCTTCCAGTCGCGCCTTCACGGCGGTCGTGAGGGCGGAAACGGTGGCGATCCGGACGCCTTCGGGAATGGGCACGGTGGGGGCCTCGGCGGGTCTGCGAATACAGTAGCAAGCGAAGCGTCTGTTCACCAGTCCGAAATATCTGATCCACGAGCCCACCGACGTTGTCCCAACTGCCGAGAGGGGCACGCAACTCACCTCCCCTCAACGAGGGGAGGTGGCAGACCGGCCCGCCCCCACAACGGAATGGGACAGGCTCAGAGGTTCGTGTCTGAGTCGGTCCGGCTCGCCGAGCCGGACAGTCCGTCCCGGCGGGACGGACCTACTTTACCTCCACCGCCGGCGAGCCGAACTCGCTCACGCGCGGAGCGATTCCCAACCCCGGCTCGGCGCTCGCGGACATTCGTCCATTGACCCGTCGCGGGGCACCGTCGGCGATGGTCCGCGTCACATAGCTGTTGAAGTCGGTGCTGCTGAACTGGAACTCCGGCGGGGTACTGGCCGCGAGGTGGGCGATGGCCGCCGTCACGATGTCGCCGCCCCAACTATCTTCCAGGGTCATGGCGATGCCCAGGCTCACGCACAGGTCGCGGGCCTGCTTCGTCTTGGTCAGTCCGCCGAGTTTGGAAATCTTCAGGTTCACCAGATCCATCGCGCTGTCGGTATACCCCTTCACCAGCATGTCGAGGCCGTCGATCACCTCGTCCAGCACGAACGGGTGGTCCGTCCGGCGGCGGACGCTCAGGCACTCCTCGTAGCTGAAGCACGGCTGCTCGATGTACACGTCCACGTTCCGCACCGCCCGCACCACCCGCATGGCCTCGTGCGGCAGCCAGCCGGTGTTCGCGTCCGCGACCAGACGGTCCCCGGCGGTGAGTACCCCGGCGACGGCGTGAATCCGCGCGATGTCGGTGTCCGGGTCGCCGCCGACTTTCAGTTGGAACTTGCGGTACCCTTCGGCCCGGTAGCCCGCCACCTTCGCGGCCATCGCCTCCGGCGCTTCTTGCGAGATGGCCCGGTACAGCACCACGTCCTCGGCGTACCGCCCGCCGAGCAACACGCACACCGGAAGTCCAGACACTTTGCCGAGGATGTCCCAGCAGGCCATGTCCACCGCGGACTTCACATACGGGTGGCCTTTCAGCGCGGCGTCCATCGTGTGGTTCAGCCGCGCCAGTTGCGTCGGGTCTTCCCCCAGTAGCGTCGGCGCGAGTTCCTTCAACCCGGCCCGCACTCCACCGGCATAGGCGGGCAGGTACGCCGGCCCCAGCGGGCAGACTTCGCCGAACCCTTCGATCCCGGAATCGGTCTCGACCCGAACGACGGTGCTGTCGAACACGTCCACGGACTTGCCGCCCGACCACTTGTAGCTGCCTTCGTGGAGCGGCAGATCGACCTGCCAGGCGGTGATACCAGTGATGCGCATGCGAGGCGGCTCCGTGTGAGGGTGTCGGGGTTGTGATAGCAGCTTGCGGCCGCCGGTCGCCTCGCGCACAATGCTTTTTCTCCCACCCCCTTCGTTGAGGTTCGCTGATGCGCACGCTCCTCTGCTTCCTGGCCGTCGCCCTCGGAACGGCTCCCGCCGTCGCGCAGTCCCGCGAGGAGAAGGTTCGCGACGACAAGGCCAAGGTCGAGAAGGCCGGCGTCTGGATTTACAACGACTTGCCCAAAGCGTTGCGGACCTCGCGGGGCTGAAAGCCGGAGACGTGATTCAAACGCTGAACGGTCAAGTGCTGTTGTCCATCGCCGATGTGCAGTGGGTGTTGCATAACATCCCGGCGACTGGCGGCACGGTGACGGCCAGCGTCCAGCGCGGTCCGAAGTCGGAACCGCTCGCGCTCAAGTTGGCCGACGGCTGGCGGCGAGCGGGCGACATCAGTTGGCGAGCGAGCACCTGGGGGCTGCGGCGGAAAGCACTTGGCGGCATGAAGCTGGACGAGTTGTCTGACGAGGAGCGAACCGCGGCGAAGTTGCCCGCCGACAAACTCGGGTTGAAGATCGAACACGTCGGCCAGTACGCCCCGCACGACGTCGCCAAGCGGGCGGGACTGGTGAAGGGGGATGTCATCATCGGCTTCGACGGCGACACCGCGCCGAAGCGCGAATCGGACCTGATCTTCCACACGCTGACGAAAAAGAAGCCGGGCGACGGGGTCATGATCGACGTTTTGCGGGCCGGCAAGCAGCGGTCGATCCGGTTGACATTGCCGTAGCGGGTGCGAGAATGGGGCGGTCAAACTCCCACCGGCGGGCCGTTCCTCGGTCCGCCAGAACCGCTTCCCTCGTCGGGTCCAATCCGATGCCTCCGTTCCAGTTCCCGTCGCGCCGCGACGTGGTCCGCGCCGGGTCGCTCGGCGCTCTCGGCCTCGGCTTGCCGTCGCTGCTCAGCGCACCGGCCCGCGCCAACACGCCCCGCCCGAAGGCCAAGTCGGTCATCCTGTTGTTTATGTGGGGTGGGCCGAGCCACCTCGACACGTGGGATCTCAAGCCGGACGCCCAGGCGGAAGTGCGAGGCGAGTTCAAGCCGATCCCGACCACGGTACCCGGCCTCCAGATCAGTGAGCACTTCCCCCGGCTGAGCAAACTGGCCGAGCGGTACGC
>JBBRUO010000601.1:0-3833 GCA_038247725.1 Gemmatales bacterium | reverse complement strand
TGAAGTTGGGCAAGATGTTGAACCACAAAGGACACGAAGAGCACGAAGAATAACTGTGTGTTCCGCTCGGTTCTTCCACTTCGTGTCCTTCGTGCTCTTCGTGGTTCAGTCCGCTTCTCTTCAATCTCTGAGCAGCCCTGCGGCTTACCCCAGGGCTCTTCAGCGGTTGAAGTTGGGCAAGATTCACCGCGGAGGGCGCGGAGGGGGCATGAGAAAGAGTCGGTCTTTCCCGGTCTTTTCTCCGCGCCCTCATGTGCCCTCCGCGGTGAATCCTTCTTCCAATTGCATTTCTGAGTAAGCCCTGCGGCTCACCCCACCCACGCGGCCGCGACCCCCGCCAGCAGCGGCACCGCCACGAGCGCGAGTAGCACCGCGCACCCGGTCTTGTTGTTCGCGGGCGGGGCAGGCTTCTCCCGGTCGGCGGCCAACTCGCTGACGAACAGCACCCGCGCGGCGGACCCGTCGGGGACGCCCGCCCGAGGGTCCGCCGTGATCTCCACTTCCAGTTCGAGGATGTCCGTCTCCGTTAGTTCCCCGTCGCTTTCGTGGAAGGTGCGGCGGAGTTGGGCCTGCCCGTGATACCAGAAGGTGTAGCCGACGAGGTACTTCCGCATGGCCGCGCTCCCGATCCCGATGCGATCCGTCCCGCCGGCGGCGGAGAGGTGGGGGATGTTCGACGGACGCCGCCGCGAGAGTCAAGCGGAAAACCCGCCGCGACAGGATGCGTGTCGTCCGCCCTTCCCCCGGTGGGTACAATTCCGCGATTGCGTCGCTACGAACATCGTGCGGGGGGCGGGTGTCGGGTAAAAACCCCTCACCCGCGCGAGGAGCAGCGATGAACCGAACGGATCTCGACCCCTCACCATTCCCCCCGACCCCGCCCGTCACCGAAGTGGTGAGCGGGTTGAACCTGTCCCCGGAAGTGCTCCGCATCGCGCGATGGCGGAAGCTGCCCCCACTCCCGGTGCCGGCGGCCGCCCCGTTCGATCTGACATCGTTCTGCGACCGGCTGGGGCGGGTGCGGAAGGTGGACTACTCGGCCGCCGACTGGTCGCCGGCTGGCCTCCGCTGGGGGATGTCGGTGGCGGAGGCACGGTTCTGGGTGGCCGCCGGCGGGCGGTGGTGCAAATCGCACGACTCGGTCGGGCAGGTGGTCGCGACCGTCCGCAAGATGGCCGTGCCCGACGGGACCGACCTGGAATGGGTGCGGGCGCGGTTCGCGGACGGCCAGCGGGAGTTGCCGGCCGAGATGGCCGTCCCGCTCGCCACCGTCCTCGGCCCGGCGCGGCTGCTTGAGGCTCTCATCGACGGCCTGCTCGTCACGCCGTCGGGCGGGTCGAGTCCGTACCAGAGGCACGACCTCACCCTGTATCGCGGGTTCTGGGAACACGTCCTGCCGTACCTGGACCCGGCCGAACTCGACCCCGCGCGGGAGGTGGTGCGGCCGAAGCTCGACCCGGCGACGTGGCCGAAGACGTATTACGACGGCACCCCCCGGCACTACTACGTCGCCGGCCTCCTCGGCATGAACGACGAGCTGGAAGACCTGGTGCGGACGTGGCCGGTGATCGGCCCGAAAGACCCGAAGCCGTGGATCATCACGAACAACCACCCGCTGCTGGTGCTGTTCGGGCTGTCGTCGCCGCAGCGGATCGAGTCGGTGGCCCGCAACCTCGGCGTCGCCATCGACACCCCGTTCGGGTTGCGCGGCTGGCTGGCCGCCACCGGCGTCAGCGGGTTGGATTACGCCGCCGCCAGCATTCAGCAGAAAGACGGGTCGTGGCACGGCACCCTGTCGGCTGAGTTCTGCGGGGTGCCCGACCCGGCCGCCGCGCCGCACGTCCTCGGCCTGAAGCTGAACGGCCAGTTCCCGGCGGTCGCCCGCCAGTGGCTGGCGCGGAACGTCGGGTCGGCCGTCGCCGGGCTGCTGACCACCGCCGCCGGGCGGGGGCGGGTGGCGGACGCCGCCCTCGCGTACTTTCAGGATTTGACCAAAACCGGCTTCGGCTGGGTGATCGACCGCGAGCTCCCGTCGGCCGCTCCGGATGTCGCCGCGCGGCTGCGGCGGGCGGTGCTGGAGAAGCCCGAACGGGTGATCGAGCCGCTGACGCCCGAACTCGAACCGGCGTGGCTGACGGCCGCCGTCCGTGCCGCGCCCGACTCCCGCTCGACGCTGCCGGAGTGGCTGACCCCGTCCACCCTGCCCCCGATTCTGGTGGACGGCCGGCGGCTGTCGAATGAGAACGTGGCGGGACTGGTGCGGAACGTCCAGGAAACGGCGGTCGATGACACCCCGCACTTGGCGGCCGCCCTGGCGGCCGGGGCCGACGCGGGGACGTGCGACCGGTTCGCCGCCGCCCTGTTCGCCCGGTGGATCGCCGAGAAGACTCACGCCGCCGACGGGTGGGTGCTGACCGCCGTGGCGTGGCTGGGCGGGGACGCGACCGTCGCCGCCGTGGTGCCGAAGCTGAAGCGGTGGCCGGGCGGGGCGTCGCACGAGCGGATCAAGAAGGGGCTGAAGGCGCTCCGGCGGATCGGCACCCCCTACGCCCTGGCGCAACTGGCGTCCCTGGCGGGCGGCACTGCGAACAACCGCCTCCGCTCGTCCGCGGCGGGCGAACTGACCGCGGCCGCGACCGAGCGGCGGTTGAGCAACGAGCAACTGGAGGACCGCAGCGTCCCGACGCTGGGCCTGGACGACCCGTCGTCGCCCGACGCCACCCTCGACTACGGCCCCCGGCAGTTCCGCGCGGCCGTCGCCCCGGACCTGCGGCTGCTCGCCCGCGACGAGCACGGCAAGGCGTTCCTGGTGCTGCCGACGCCCCGCAAGTCGGACGACATGGTGAAGGTGGGCGAGGCCCGCGCCGCGTGGAAACTGGTCAAGAAGCAGTTCGATCTGGTGATGGCCGCGGTGTGCAAGCGGATGGAGCGGGCACTGACGGCCCAGCGGCGGTGGGCGGCGGACGAGTTCGACGCGCACCTCATTCGCCACCCGATTTCCGGGGCCGTCGCCCGGCGGCTGCTCTGGGGCCGGTACGACCCGGCCACCCGCCGCCTCGCCGAGGCGTTCCGCGTGACCGACGAGGGGGAGTACGTGGACGCCGACGACCGGCCCCTGCCCGCCCGCGACCTGCCCGTCGGCCTGCTCCACCCGGTCCTCTTGGCCCCGGCCGACCGCGCCGCGTGGGCCGACCGACTCGCCGATTACGAGATCGTCCCGCCGTTCCCGCAGTTGGCCCGCCCGGTGGTCGAGTTGACCGACGCCGAGCGGGAGGGGACCGAGTTCACGCGCTACAACTGCAAGACCCTGAACCGGTGGGTGGTGAACGGCCTGCCCGCGTTCGCCTTCTGGCAGTGGGAGGGGCAGACGGCGACGCGGGCGTTCCCGTCCCAGGGGGTGAAGGCCGCCGCCCGTACGCAGGGGTCGTACAACCCACACGAGTTGCTCGGCGTGTCGTTCCAATCGATCGCGGCTTGGGCCCGCAACGCCCCCAAGGAGCCGCCCCGCCCACTGGGGGCGGTCGATCCGGTGGTGCTGTGCGAGGCCGTCGCCGACGTGCGGGCGTGGGCCGCCGCCGTGCCGGGATGACGCAGAAATATGATTTTGGAATTGCTCAGTAGCGGGATGACCACGGCCGAGATCTTCGCGGATTACGAAAACCACGAAGCCGACGACATCCGGGCGGTAGTCGCGTTCTGTGGGTGACACACACCGGACGCCCTTGATAGCACGACCCAGTTTTCGCACCGGAGGTGGGGGAGTTGTTAGCCAGGGGGGATGGGCGGGCGGAGCGAGCCGAACCCCAGGAAACCGTGGCGTAAAGGAAAGGAGT
>JBBRUO010000600.1:0-3835 GCA_038247725.1 Gemmatales bacterium | reverse complement strand
GGCAAGACCAACTCAATTCGCGCGGAATTCCAATCGCCCTTGCGGAACGTGCATGGCTAAAATGCGATGACCTGAAACCGGAGGCGCACATGACTGGCTCGCTCATCGTATCGGACCCGGCTGTAATGTTCGGGAAACCCGTGGTGGCCGGAACCCGGCTCACCGTGGAACTCATCCTGAACAAGTTGGGGGCGGGCGAAAGCGTCGAACAACTGTTGGATTCGCACCCCCGCCTCACCCGAGAAGCCGTACTCGCGGCGCTGCGGTTCGCCTCCACCGCGATGAGCGCCGAAGTGGTTCGCCCGCTGGCGAGGCAATCGGCATGACCCTACTCGCCGATGAAAACGTGGACCGGGGTATCGTCGAGCGGTTGCGGGACGACGGTCACGCCGTCGCGTGGGTGGCGGAGTTGTCACCGGGGATCACCGATGAAGAGGTGTAGCGGCTGGCGTCCGCCGGGCCGTCGGTGCTGCTGACCGAGGACAAGGATTTCGGCGAGTTGGTTTACCGGCGTGGGCTGGCTCACGCCGGTGTCGTGTTGGTGCGGTTGGCCGGGATCGACAACGCGACGAAAGCCGCAACGGTATCGCAAGCATTTCAGGAAGTCGGCGACGAGTTGATCGGTGCCTTCACCGTGATTTCAGCTGACGCTGTGCGAGTGCGACGACCCACGAGTTAATCAGTTCGCCACTCCCCCCTCACGAGTCCGGCAACTCGGCCGCTGAGCTATCGTCGGCCCCCACGCGGATGCGGAGCTTGGGCGTCGGTGTCGCGCGCATCTGCAATCCGGTACTCGGGCTGACGTGCCAGCCGGCGGGGTCGGGCGGCAGCAATTCGTATTCGCCGTCTTCGTTCATCACGCGGATCTCCGGCACCTTCGTGTCGCGGTGGATGATCCACACTTCGGGCACGCCGAGGCCGGCGTGGAACGGCAACTTTTCGTAACTCTCGTCGCCCGGCGAGCGGATTTCGACCACCACCAGCGGCGGGCCGACGATGTAAACGTCCCGCGAGAACCCGAATCGCGCCGCGTCGAGCAGCACCAAATCCGGGATGCGGAAGTTGTTCGTCCAGTTTCTTTCATCGGCGGGTGTGGTGACGTTTACCCTTCGATGAACCTTTCCCCCCGTCAGTCGCGCCCAATGCCGCTTCACAAACTCGCGGAGGTCGGAAGATAAATCCTGGTGATGGCCGGTGGGCATCGAGGCGACGTGCAATACTCCGTGCCACACCTCGTCCCGCTCGCGGGCCTCCGGCGGGCGGGTGTCGATGGGGGTGGGCGTGGGAAGCGTCATCGGCATGTCGATACCCTTTGGGTGCGTGCAGTCATTATACCTCACTCCGTGCCGGCTCCTTTGCCGTCGCGGCGCTGGTCCACGGCGGCGCGGTGGACGGCCAATACGACCTGAAACTGACGAGGTGACCCCGTCTCCGGGACGGCTCGGTTACGAGTCCGGCAACTCGGCCGCTGAGCTATCGTCTGCTCCCACCCTCCCTCACGAGCCGAGCAAGTCCGCCATCGACCGCGACGGGTTACCGAGAAAGCCCCGCGTGATGAGGTAATGTTCCGTTTCCAGATACGCCACTTCCCGGATGCCATCGCCGTCGAGCTGATAGATCCGCGCGTCCGGATACGCCATGACGATTGGCGAGTGGGTGGCGATGACGAACTGTCCGCCGCGCTGCACATACTCGTGTAACGTGACCAGGAATTGAAGCTGTCGCTTCGGCGAGAGGGCGGCTTCTGGCTCGTCGAGGAGGTAAAGCCCGCGTCCCCGGAACCGGTTCTTGAACAGCGCGAAGAAGGACTCCCCGTGCGATTGCTCATGGAGGGACTTGCCTCCGTATCCACCGATGACATCTAAATGCTCGATTTCCGTCGCTACGTTGAAGAAGCTTTCAGCGCGGAGGAAAAAGCTGTCGGGAGGTAACGCCGGCGTGCGGGCGAGGCGGATCGCCTCGTCGAGTGGGGAATGCGAAGAACGAGTTGAGAAGTTGAAATTGCGGCTCCCGCCTTCGGGGTTGAGTCCGCACGCGACCGCGACGGCTTCCAACAGAGTCGATTTGCCGGAGCCGTTTTCGCCGACGAGGAACGTGACTTTCGGGTGGAACGGTAGCGTCGTGAGACCGCGTATCGCGGGCAACGTGTAGGGGAACTTCCCGGCGTCGGGGATGCGGTCGCGGAGCAGTTCCAGGTGCAGCAGGTACGGGCCGGGGTCGTCGGGGCGTTTCTTGCGGGCCATGTGAAACAACTCCGCTGGAGCAGACGCCAGGCGGGCAGTATATGGCGAAGGGAATCTTCAATAGGGTTGTCGCGCGATTGGCGATCCCCTCGTGCGGGGTGCTCCCGGCCCGGTTGCGTGACCGGGTGTTCACTGCCCTGGCGGGTCCGTCTTGAGCGGGGTGACGGCCTCCGCCAGTTCACCAGCACCGCCACCGCCCGCACCATCACACGCCGACGGGCATCGCGATGGCCTTCGGCACCGGCGGAACGGCGGCCGGGCGGGCGAACAGGTAGCCCTGGACGAAGTCCGCCCCGTGTTCCTTCGCCCACTCCCACTCGCCGACGGTCTCCACCCCCTCGACGACCGTGCGGACGCCGAGGTCGCGGGACATCTCCAGCAACTTCATCGCCACTCGCGCCTTGTACGGGTCGGTGTCCACGCCGCGGGTCAGGCCCATGTCCAGTTTGACGAAGTCCGGCCGCAAGCGGGCGAGCAGGTTGAGTGAACTGTAGCCGGCCCCGACGTCGTCCAGGGCCACCCCGAACCCGGCCTCGCGATAGACTTCCAGGATGCCGAGCAGGTGGCCGGTGTCGTGGATCTCGTCACTCTCGACTACTTCGAAAACGATGCCCGCCGGGTCCAGCCCCGCCTCCTCGACCGCCTGGAACGTCGTCCGCAGACAGGCCGACGGGGTGTAGATCGACGACGGGTTGAAGTTCAGGAACAGCCGGGACGTGACGCCGTGGCGCACGGCCGCCCGGATGGCCGCCACCCGCGCCTGGCGGTCCAGTTGGAACAGCAGGTCGGCGGTGCGAGCGGCCTTGAACAACTCGCCGGGCGGGATCAGGTTGCCGGCCTCGGTGCGGCCGCGGATCAGGCACTCGTAGCCGAACACATCCGCCGGGTCGGCCGCCGGCACGATCGGCTGGAAGTGCGTCTCCAGGCGGTCGAGCCGCAGCACCTCCCCCAGCCAGCGGCATTGCACTTCGGCGAGCAGGGCGTCGAGCGGGCGGGTGGACATGTAATCCCGCATGGTGAGCTGGCGGCCGGCGGGTAGCAGGAGGGCCTGGATGCCGGACAACTCCGCCTTCGACAGCGACCGCGACAGGCCGTCGGTCAGCCCGTCCAACTGGCCGTCCGCGTACTCGACCGCCCACATGTCGGGTTGCGGGTTCGTGACCGGCAACCCGGTTCCGCCCAGATAGGCCTCCAACTGCGGCACCAGCTCATCGACCTGCGGGCACAGGTACAGGGTGCCCGTCGCCGGCGGGCCGGCCGGCACGGTGCGGCATTTCGAGCAGGTGCCCGCGTGGGGCATCGGGGTTTGGCTCATATCAGGCATGGCGGAGATTCTGATGAGACTGAGGATACGCGACACGCCGGGAAGAGTAGGACATGCCCCAAGCGAGTGCCAGCGTGAATTCATCGCTCTTTCGGTGCCACCGGTCCGAAAACATTCGGAACATAAAAAAAGTGACGAACGGCTTCGCGAAAACGCACGCGACCCCGGTCGTGGGGGGGGGGGGGGGGGCGACCACGCGGCCGGCGGCGCCCCGGCGGGGCCCGCCCCGGCCCGCCCGGGGGAGCCCCGGGAAGGGGGCGGGACGGGG
>JBBRUO010000599.1:0-3850 GCA_038247725.1 Gemmatales bacterium | reverse complement strand
CGGGTGCTCGTGGGTGGTGCCGATGACCCGCCCGTTCACCGTCAGGTCGAGCACCGGCCCGATCCGCTCGAACCGCCGCAGCACCCGCCGCACCGTCAGCACGCCGTCGTCGTGCATGTCTCGGCAGGCGCGCAATCATTACCGGGTTACGAAGTCCTCGGCCGCAACGTCAGCAGCGACAGTTCCGGCGGGCAGTTGTACCGCACCGGCACCCCCGTAACGCCCAGCCCGCGCGACACGTACACCGGCGCGGTCGGGCCGGCCACCAGCCCGTGCGCGTACTTGTCGCCGTAAGCCGACGGGATGAACGGGTTCGTCCCCCACGGGACGATCACCTGCCCGCCGTGGGTGTGCCCGCTCAGCACCAGCCCGACCCGCTCGTCCCGCAGCGTCCGCTCGGCGAAGTCCGGGTTGTGCGACACCAGCACGCAGGCGTCGGCGGCGGTGCAGTCGCCCAGCGCGGGGGCGAGGTCCGGCTTGCCCCGCCACAGGTCGTCGATGCCGGCCAGCCGCAGCCGCGCCCCGCCCTTCGTCAGCCACACCCCGGCGTTGGTCAACTCGGTGATGCCCGCCGTCCGCATCCCCGCTTTCGTTTCGGCCAACCCGTGTTGGTAGTCGTGGTTTCCCAGCACGCCGAACACGCCGAAGTCGGCCCGCAGGTTCTTCAGCACCTCGAAGCACGGGGCGATATACTTGCCGTCGCGGAGGCAGTAGTCGCCGCCGAGGACGATCAGGTCCGGCCGCAGTTGCCGCGTCGTCCGCACGATGCCGGCGACTTGTTCGCGGCTGACATACGGCCCGTGGTGGATGTCGGTGAGGAAGGCCACCGTGAACCCGTTGAACGCGGTCGGCAGGTTCCGCACCGTCAGGTTCACCCGCTCGACGCGGATGTCGCCGGCCTCGGCGAACCCGTACCCGAGGCCACCCACCCCGACGGCGACGGTGGCGGCGGCGGCCCCTTTCAAGAATTGACGGCGGTTCATGCATCGACCCCCCGGATGTGTGTTGTTGATAATACCCACGGAGAATTGCCGTCACGAGCCGAATCCCGGTTCCAGCCCGGCGAAGGTTTTTCACTGTCGGAGGAGCGGACAGCGGCGTTGCCGTCCGGCACGACGGCGGCCCCCGAATTCAGCCACGGGCGAAGGGGCGACGTGGATTCCGACGCTCGGTGTCGCTGCCCATGCCTCGCATCGACCTGATAGAATTGTTGTGGTCCCGTCGTTCGCCCTCCCCCTTCTCCGGAGCCGGCCATGACACCTCCTTCCGACCGCCGCACGTTCCTTCAAGCGTCCGCCGCCCTCGGCGGTCTGGCGTTTCTCGACACCCTCCCCGCCGTCGCCGCCGACGAGGCCAAGCTGGACCCCAAGTTGGTCCACCTGGACGCCGGCATCGAACCGCTCGTCCGCACCATCGAGGAGACGCCGCGCCAGAAGTTACTCGAAGAGATCGGTTCGCGGGTGAAGACCGGCCTGTCGTACCGCGACGTGCTGGCCGCGTTACTGCTGGCCGGGGTGCGGAACGTCAAGCCGAGGCCGAGCGTCGGGTTCAAGTTCCACGCCGTGCTGGTGGTGAACTCGGCGCACCTGGCCGCCCTCGCCGGGCCGGATAACGAGCGGTGGCTGCCGCTGTTCTGGGCGCTCGACAACTTCAAGGGGTCGCAGGCCACCAACATCCGGGAGACCGGCGGGTGGCGGATGGGACCGGTCGAGGAGGCCCGCGTGCCGTCGGCCCGCAAAGCAAAGGCGGCGTTCGTCGAGGCGATGACGGACTGGGACGAGGGGAAGGCGGACGTGGCGGCGGCGGCGGTCGCCCGGCACTGCACCGAGGCCGAGGCGTTCGAGCTGTTCGCCACGTTCGGCTGCCGCGACTTCCGCGACATCGGGCACAAGGCGATCTTCGTGGCGAACTCGTTCCGCACCCTGGGGGTGATCGGCTGGCGGCACGCCGAGCCGGTGCTGCGGTCGCTCGCCTTCGCCCTGCTGAAGCACGACGAGAAGGGGAAGCCGACCGGCGACAAGCCGGCCGACGCGGTCGGGGTGCGGAACGTCGAACTGGCGCGGAAGCTGTCCCCCGACTGGAAGGGCGGCGTGGCGAAGGCGGCCGCCACCGAGGAACTGCTCGCCGCCCTCCGCGAGGCCGGCGACGCGGCGATCGCTGACAAAGTGGTGTCACTGGTGAACGGTGGGGTGTCGCCGCGGTCGGTGTGGGACGCCGTGTTCCTGGGGGCCGGCGAGCTGCTCATGCGGCAGCCGGGCATCGTCGGGCTGCACACGCTGACCACGGCGAACGCCCTGCGGTACGCCTACGGGGCGACCGGCGACGACGACACGCGGAAGCTGTTGCTGCTCCAGGCGGCGGCGTTCCTGCCGCTGTTCCGCAAGGCGATGGACGGCCGCGGGAAAGTCGGCGACGCCCGCATCGACAAACTCGCCCCGGCCGACGGCAAGCAAGACTTCACGCCGGATCACGTCTTCGCCACGCTGAGCAAGGACAAGCCGCAGGCGGCGGCGCAGGCGCTGACGTTCCTCGGCGGCAACCCGGCGGGGCGGAAGGCGCTGATCGACGCCGGCCGGCGGCTGGTGTTTCTGAAAGGGACCGACTCGCACGACTACAAGTTCAGCTCGGCGGTGATGGAGGACGCGGGCCACGTCTCGCCCGAATGGCGGGATCGCTTCCTGGCCGCCAGCCTGTTCTGGCTGAAGGGGTCCGACTCGCCCGACGCGGCACTCGTGAAGCGCACCCGCGCGGCCCTGTCGTAAGTGGCCTGAACACCGGTGCCGCCGTGACCGACGACGAACGGGCCTTGTTGCGGATGATCCGGGACCACCCGGACGCGGATCTGCCGCGCCTGGTCTACGCCGACTGGCTGGAGGAGCGCGGGCGGGAGGCGCGGGCCGAGTTCATTCGCGTGCAGATCGACCGCTACCGCCGCATCCCGACCGACCCGACCGCGCGGGGCATCAGTTGGCGGGAGTACCAAATCCTGGAGGAGTACGAACTGGCGTGGAAGGCGGAACTGCCACCGGGGTTCCGCACCGGCTCCGTGTTCCGGCGCGGGTTGATCCACCGCGCGAGTTGCCGGGTCGCGGACCTGTTCGCCGCGACCGAGAACGACCTCGCCGCGCCGATTGAAGAGTTGTTCGTCACCGTCGATGAGGTGAACATTGAGTGGCTGGCGGTCGTCCCGCCCGCGTTCCGCCTGCCGTTACGCGAACTGACCATCTCTTGCCAGGTACCCGTCGGCCCGGTGCTGGCCGAATTCCTGATCCGGTGCGGCCCGTACCCGCACTTACAAACTCTTCGCATTTTTGACCCGGTCTTCGGCAACACCGCTGTCCAATCGCTTCCTCCGCTGCCGGCGTTCCCGAAAGTTCAGCACTTGGACCTGTCCGGATGTTGGCTGAACGAGTTCTACCCCGATGTGGTGGTCAACACCGGGTGGATGGACCAACTGGAGCGGCTGTCTCTGGGCGTCAACCATCGTGGCTCGGATGCCGTCTCGCGCCTCCGCCGTCAACACCCGAACGTGCGGATCGACTGACGCGGACGTACCGCCGCCGGTCTCATCCACGAACCCGTTGGCGATATCCCATCGCGTTTGGGGAGGGTCGGTCTTCCACCTCCCCTCGACGAGGGGAGATTGCTTCTGCTTGTTAGCCCGCCGCGCCAGCAAGGGGCGTGCGGCGATGGCCGTCAAGCCACCCTCGGCCCGGACGGTGGTTGGCCCCTCGCTCGCGCTTCGGGCTAACAAGAAAAGAGGGGAGATTGCTTCTGCTTGTTAGCCCGCCGCGCTAGCAAGGGGCGTGCGGCGATGGCCGTCAAGCCACCCTCGGCCCGGACGGTGGTT
>JBBRUO010000598.1:0-3852 GCA_038247725.1 Gemmatales bacterium | reverse complement strand
CCCGCCTTTACACTGATCGAGACGCTGGTCTCGATCAGCATCCTGTCCTTGCTCGTCGCGCTGACGCTCGCGGCGGTGCAGAAGGTGCGGGCGGCCGCGGCGCGGACGGTGTGCCAGAACAACCTCCGCCAACTCGCCCTCGCCACGCACCAGTACCACGGGGCGAACGGCACACTCCCCAAGGGCGTCAGCGGCAAGGACAGCAAGGACGGCACCCCGTTCCTGGGCTGGCACGTCCGCGTGTTGCCGTACCTCGAACAGCCGGCCATGTTCGATCAGGCCGTGGCCGCGTACAAGTTGGACAAGAACTTCCTGAACAGTCCGCCGCACGTCGGGCTGGAACAGGCGGTGAAGGTGTTCGGCTGTCCGACCGACCCGCGCACCCTGGCCCCGCAAACCACCAAGCACAACACGACCCGCGGCACCACCGCGTACCTCGGCAACGAGGGGATCAGTTCCTTCCGAATGGAAGGGGTGTTGTTCCTCGACTCGGCGGTGAGACTGACGGACATCACCGACGGCACCACGAACACCCTGCTCATCGGCGAACGGCCGCCGAGTGCCGACCTCTCCTTTGGCTGGTGGTACGCCGGGTGGGGCCAGGATCAGGACGGCGAGGCCGAGATGGTGATGGGGTCGCGGGTGAAGAACCGCACCGGCAGTCGGTACAACTGCCCCGTCGGGCCGCACCACTTCGGGCCGGGCAAGCTGACCGACGACTGCGCCACGTTTCACTTCTGGAGCCTGCACCCCGGCGGTGCCCACTTCGCGTACGCCGACGGCAGCGTGCGGTTCCTGGCGTACTCCGCTGACGCCATCCTGCCCGCGCTTTCCACCCGCGCCGCCGGGGATTCGGTCGCGGAATGACCGCTGCCGAGTTCACGGACGTTTCCGTGAGTAGACACGGCGCGTCTTTCCGCGCGCATTCGTCACCCCCGCGCCTCACGTCCGCTGGTTACACTACAAAAGTTCGAGTCGGACACCCGCCGACGGGGTCGCGGTTCGACCGCCCCCCACCGCTCCGAATTCCGCACCGCACCGAGGCTTCCATGCCGCCCCGATTCGATGTTGAGGCGTGTCGCCGTCAGTTCCCCGGACTCGCCCGACAGGTGGCCGGCCGCCCGGCCGCGTTCCTGGACGGCCCCGCCGGAAGCCAAGTGCCGCGGTCGGTCATCGACGCCGTGGCCGACTGCCTCGCGCATCGGAACGCGAACGACGGCGGGGCGTTCGCGACGAGCCGCGAAGTCGGCGAGTTGGTGGGTGCCGCGCGGGGTGCGGTCGCCGACCTGTTGGGGGCCACGGACCCGAACGAGATCGTGTTCGGGTTGAACATGACCAGCCTGACGTTCGCACTGAGCCGGGCGCTGGCCCGGACGTGGGAGGCCGGCGATGAAGTGGTGGTGACCCGCCTCGACCACGACGCCAACGTCACCCCCTGGGTGCGGGCCGCCGCCGACGCCGGCGCGACGGTGCGGTACCTCGACATTGACCCGGCCGACTGCACGCTCCGCCTCGACCTGTTGCCGGGCTTGCTGAACGAGCGGACTCGGCTCGTTGCGGTCGGGCTGACGTCGAACGCGGTCGGCACCGTCAGCCGCGTGCGCGAGGTGGTGGATGCCGCCCGGCGGGTGGGGGCACGGGTGTTCGTGGACGCGGTCCACACGGTCCCGCACCGGCCGGTCGATGTGGCCGCGCTGGGCGCGGACTTCGTGGCCTGCTCGCCGTACAAGTTCTTCGGCCCGCACCAGGGGGTGCTGTGGGGCCGCCGGGAGTTGTTGGAAGAACTCCCGGCGTACAAGGTGCGACCGGCTCCGGACTCCGGCCCCGGTCGGTGGATGACCGGTACCCCCAGTTTCGAAGCGATGGCCGGCACCCGCGCCGCCGTCGAATACCTCGCCAGCCTGGGCGGTGGGGGCGACCGGCGCGCCGCCCTGGGCGCGGGCTATGCGGCGATCCAGTCGCACGAGGCCGCGCTCGCGGCGCAGTTCCTCGCCGGGCTGGCGAAACTCCCCGCGTGGAAGGTGTGGGGCATCACCGACCCCGCCCGACTCGGCGACCGCGTGTCCACCTTCGGACTGACCCACCGCACCAAGACGGCGGCGGAAGTCGCCTCCGTTCTCGGTTCGCAAGGGCTGTTCGTCTGGTCCGGGCACTTCTACGCCCAGGGATTGATTGAGACTCTCGGCCTGGCCCCGGCGGGCATGTTGCGGATCGGCTTCCTTCACTACAACACGGCCGACGAAGTCGCCCGGACGCTGGACGCACTCGCGGCCGCCGGCGACTGATGTCCGGACTGGCTCCTCCTCTCCCCAGTATCGGAGACCTCCATGCTTCCGCTCCGCCTCGCACTCCTCAAGGTGCCGGACCGGACGATGCGGTTGCCGGCCGAGACGCACTCGCTCGCGGAGGCGTTCAAAGACGCCGGCTACACCTCCGCGAGCATCGGCAAGTGGCACCTCGGTGGGTCGGATTCGTACCCGGAGAAGTACGGGTTCGACCTGAGCGACTCGCCGCCGAGGCGGTGAAATTCATCACCGCGAACAAGGACAAGCCGTTCTCCCTGGACTTTCCACACTACGCCGTCCACACCCCCATCGGGGGGCTGCGGTCAGTGCTGTGCACATGATTTCGCCTGGGGGGGAGCCGCACCCCGCCCCACCTCTCCCGGCGGGGAGAGGTGGGGCATGATTGGTCTTTCCCCAAGGTTTTCTAAGGATTCCGCCTCACGCGAAGATGTGCACAGCACTGGGCTGCGGTTCCGTCGAGAATGGTCTCGCCCTCGTTCGCGCCGTCAGGGTAAACTGTCGTACCACCTCCGAGGATTTCCCATGTTGGCCTGGAACCGCATCGCAAGCGTCGTCGTGCTGGCGTGCGCCGTCACGGCGCGGGCGGACGACCCGAAGCCGGCCGCGAAGACGGACGCCGAGCAGTTGCAAGGGGTCTGGCTGTTCGACGGGAATCGGCTGGGCGAAGGCTCCAGCCTGGGACTGGTCTGGACCTCCGTCGTCACCATCAAGGGCGACACGTTCAGCATCACGAAGGTGTACGACGCGGCCAAGCCGTTCAGCGGCAAATTCACCCTCGATCCCGCCAAGAAGGCCATCGACTTCAAGTTGGACGAGTTCGACCTGACGCCGGAGGGGATGCCGCTGAAGGTTCCCGTCTGCTCCCTCCCCGGCCTGTACAAGTTGGACGGCGACACCCTCACCGTGGCCCTGGAGTTCGACCTGGCCGGCAAGCGGCCGACCGGTTTCGGGAGCCGGAAGAAGCGGGACGCGGTGCTGACGCTGAAGCGGGCACCCAAGGACTTCACGGCGTTCCCGAAGGACATCACGGTGAAGGCGGTCGGCCCGGACGGCAAGCCGGTGGCCGGGGCCATCGTCGCCGGGTATATGCACCAGAATAAGGGCGAGATGGAGATGACCGACCGGGACGGCAAGAAACTCAAAGTGAATGTGCTGACGATGACCCCGGATGAAGTGGAGAAGCTGCTCGCCAAACTGACCGACAGTTGGAAGGGTTACGTCAAGAACATCTTGGAACCGCCGGCAGGCACCATTCTCGACAAGGCCACCGGGTGGAGCTACCACAAGGCCCAGAAGACCGCCGCCGACGGCACGGCGAAGGTGGCGTTCGAGAAGCTGCGGATGTCCCCGGTCATCGTGCGGGACACCGAGCGGAAGCAGATGGGCGTGGCGTCCGTGACGCCGTTCGGCCTGCTGAACGGCGAGGTGGCGGTGAAACTTCAGCCGGAAGTCCGCGTCACCGCGCAGGGGACGTGCGACGAAATCACGAAGGCCGGTGTGAAGAACGACGACCACTTCGGCTGCTACATCCAGACAGCGAGCGGAT
>JBBRUO010000597.1:0-3866 GCA_038247725.1 Gemmatales bacterium | reverse complement strand
GGCGTGGACCGCACCGCCCCGCTGTTGCCGTGGGCCGCCCCGCCGGAAGTGGACCGGCTGTCGCCGCTGGCCGTGTCCGCCAAATACCTCCGACACCTGGTCGATGTGTGGAACAACGCCCCGAAGCGCGACCCCGCCGACAAACTCGAAGACTGTCCGGTCGTCCTGACCGTGCCGGCTAGCTTCGACGACGTGGCCCGCAACCTGACGGCCGAGGCCGCGAAGCAAGCCGGGTTGAAACACGTCACGCTGATCGAGGAGCCGCAGGCCGCGTTCTACTGCTGGCTCGGCATGCACCCGGCGAAGGAGTCGGCGGTGCTGAAGCCGGGGATGCGGTGCGTGGTCATCGACGTCGGCGGCGGCACGTCCGACTTCAGCCTGATCCGCGCCGGGGAAGAGAAAGGGGAACTGACGTTCCAGCGGGAGGCGGTGGGCGACCACCTGCTGCTCGGCGGCGACAACATGGACCTCGCCCTGGCCAAGATGGTCGAGGGGAAACTGAGTGGGAAGCTCGACGCCGGGCAGTTCGGGTCACTGATCCAGGCGTGCCGGAGCGCGAAGGAAGCGCTGCTCGGGCCGAACCCGCCGGCCGAGTTCCCGGTCACGGTGATCGGCAAGGGTCGGTCGCTCATCGCCGGCACGGTGTCCGCGCACGTCACCGCCGCCGACATCCGCGGCACGCTGTTTGACGGCTTCTTCCCGATGGTCCCCTACGACGCCGAGCCGACCCGCGCGGCCCGCGCCGGCCTTCAGGAGATGGGCCTGCCGTATGTGAACGACGCGGCCGTCACCAAGCATCTGGCCGCGTTCCTGCGGTCGCAACTGCCGCCCGGCGAAGCCCCGGACGCGATCCTCTTCAACGGCGGTGTCTTCCAACCGCAACCGCTCCGGGACCGCATCGTCGAGGTGATGACGCCGTGGTTCAGTACGAGCACGAAGCCGTGGGTGCCGCTGGTGCTGACCAACCCGTCGCTCGATCTGGCGGTGGCCTGGGGCGCGGCGTACTCGGCGTGGCTGAAGCATTCCGGCGGCCGGCGGATCGGCGGCGGTATCGCCCGCAGCTACTACTTGGGCGTGACCGACGGAACCCAAACGACGGCCGCGAACGAGCGGACCGTGATCTGTGTAGTCCCTCGCCGGTTGCAGGAGGGCGACGAGGTGACCATCCCGAAGCCGGAACTGGAACTGGCCATCGGCGAGCCGGTGCTGTTCCCGCTGTACACCTCGACCGTGCGGAGCGACGACAAGCCCGGCGACGTGCTGAAGGTGAACGCCGACCAGTTGTTGGAACTGCCGCCGTTGCACACCATCCTCCGCGGCGGCAAGCGCACCGGGGCGAAGCGGGTACCCGTGACACTCGCGGCGCGGAGTACCGAAATCGGCACCCTGGAACTGTTCTGCGTGTCGCGGGAGGGCAACCGCTGGAAGTTGGAGTTCAACGTCCGCGACGTGGTGCGGGCGAGTGGCGGCAAGGAGCAACCGGAGCCGACGGCCGAGGCCACGACCGTGGTGGATGTGTTCCCGGAGGAGAAGTTGCAAGCGGCCGGCGCGCTCATCCTCGCCGCGTATCGTGCGGGCAAACCGACCCCGCAGGAACTGACGAAGCAGCTCGAGGCGGTGATGGAGTCCGGCCGACTCGACTGGCCGACCGGCCTGTGCCGGCGGCTGTGGGACTTCCTCACCGAGATCGCCGACCAGCGGGCGAAGTCGCCGCCGCACCTGTCGCGGTGGTACAACCTGGCCGGGTTCATCCTGCGGCCGGGCTTCGGCGACCCCATCGACCGCTACCGAGTGGACGCCCTGTGGAAGATCATTACGGCGATGGCGAGCGGGGCCGTCAGCGGCGGGAACAAACTGGTGGTGCCCGAAGGCGGGGCCGATTACTGGATCATGTGGCGGCGAGTGGCCGGCGGGCTGAACGGGGCGCTGCAACAGGCGCTGTTCGCCCGGCTGAAGGCGTACCTCGTTCCGGGCCGTGGCAAGGCCCCGACGAAACCCACCGCGAACGAACTCACCGAGATGTGGCGGGCGGCGGCCAGCCTGGAGCGGCTCGACGCCAAGACGAAGGAACTGCTCGGCGACACGCTCATCGCACAACTGAAAGCCGGCCCCGCGCCGAGTTATTTGTTCTGGTCGCTGACGCGGCTCGGGGCGCGGGTGCCGTTCTACGGCCCGCTGAACACGGTCGTTCACCCGGACGTGGCCGAGCGGTGGCTGAACGACCTGCTGGGTTACACCCCGACCTCCGACAACGACAAACTCGGCTGGGGCTTCTGCCTGGCGCAGCTCGCCCGCCTGAGCGGACTGCGGGGCGTGGACGTGAGTGACGAACACCGCGCCGGCGTGGCGCAACTGCTACACACGCTGGGCGTGCCAGCGGGTTGGCCGCGGATGGTGGAGGAGGTCGTCCGCGACGAGGACGAGTCGCAATCCCGCCTCTTCGGCGAAAGCCTGCCCATCGGATTGCGACTCGCCGGCGGGTGAGGGTAAATGTAAAAATTTCCACGTGGAAACTTTTACAGACTGAGTTGCTAATGGGGTGAGTTACTCCACGTCCCACACGACGACCTTGCCAGTGGCGGTACCGGCTGCCGCCGTGAGGCCATCGGGAGCCACCGCGAGGCAGGTGATCGCGCCGGCCTTCCACGCAAAGGTTTTGGCGACGGTCCACGACTTCGGATCCCACACGCTGACCGAGTTGCCGGACGCGGTAAGCAAGAACCGCCCCTCTGGGTCGGTGGCAAAGGCCGCGAACTTCCGTCGGCCGCTCTTCACCGACACCCACCGCGAAAAGTCAAATGTGTCGTGGAACTGAACTCCAGACGAGTGAAACGTTGCCATCCAATGGCCGCAGAAGTGTGGCGGGCCGTCATGCTGCCAGGCATCCACGGTTTCCAGAATCGCGAAGGTGTGGGCGTCGAACACACGTTGTACCGGGACATGGTACTCGTGCGTTCGCCGGCTGTTCGTGCGGTGTTCCGAACCGGTGGCGACGAACCGCTCTCCATCAGGGAGGAACGCGGGGTGGGACAGAAATTCATCACCGCGCAGAACCGTCTGCTGACGAACCCACCCGCCGTCAGTCGTGCGGGTACAAAGAACGAATCGACGTTCGGGCGGTGGTGGTAGTCCAAAGACGTGCATGTCCCGCCACGATTCCAGGCAGAGCATCCGCTCCCCGTCCGGTGACAGGGCGAAACCGGTGATCCCGGCATCTGGTTCCGGTGCGAAGACAACTGTCCCGTCGGCCCGTTTCACGCCCACCGGTCGCCCTGGATCGCCATCCGGTTCGCCAAACAGTAGCCACCCGGTGTGCGGATCGAAGTTGAACCCGAACGGGTTGTACGCGGCGTGAGTGTATCGTTGCGGTGGGTCTTCTGGCGGCAGCGACCAGAGTTCGACATCCCAAGTGATGCGGTCGCAGAGACCGAAGGGTCGCCCATCTAGCAGTCGGGCGGTGGTATCAGCGGTGAAAGGCTGTATGCCGTTGCGGACAGCGACCACGTTCGGCGCGAGGAGGACATCGCCCACTCGCCTAAACCCGCTCTGGATCACGATCATCGCTCGCCCTCCCCCAGGTGTGCCGGTCGCAGGCTCCCGGCGACGACGGGCGGTTGTCGACGCGGGGAGCGTGCGCCCGGCGCGGACGCAAATCGAACTACTCCCCGCGTTCCTTCCGGACTTCGTCGTACTTCTCGTGCAGCTTCTTCGTCAGTTCCGGCAGTTTGTCGATGTACCGTTTGTGTGGCCTCGGCTGCACGCGGGTCAGCGCGTAGGCGGTAATCAGCGGCAGGCTCAGCGTGCTATCGACGTAACAGGTGACGGTGCCGGGCAGCTTGTCCGGGTCCACCTTGCCCCACGTCATG
>JBBRUO010000596.1:0-3908 GCA_038247725.1 Gemmatales bacterium | reverse complement strand
CGGTGTCGGTGGTACTCGAAACGGCAATGGCGAACTCCGGGTGCCGCTGGCGGAAGGCCGCGACGACCGTGACGAGCAGGTGAATCTCGCCGACGCTGACGCCGTGGAACCACGCCACCGGCTTCCCACTCGCCGGAACCGGCATGGTGCCGCACAGCTTCGCCGACAGGTCGCGGCGGTAGCGGCCGGTGCGCGCCGCCCGCCACAGCAGCCACGGCGACAGCAGGGCGACGACGATCAGGTACAACGAATCGCGGAAGAGCATGAAGTCAGATGATACGCCGTCGCCGACACGCTTCCGAATACGTTGCTTCCAAATCCACCTGAACGAACGTATCGCCGACGAGCCGCAACGGGAGGACGGGCAACCGGCCGCCGAGCGCCAGACGATGCGGCCACACGTCAATCTCCGCGCGCTCCGCGCGGACGACGGGGCGGTATGCCACGGCATACAGGGGGCAATCCGCCGGCAACCATGGGGCGGGTTCGTCGCTGAACAGCCGCATCGTGTCGTTGTGCAAGTTGCCGCCGCGGTTCGTCACCACGTCCACGACGATCAGGCTGATTCCCTGATGCAAGTAACTGGCGGACTTCACCGCGAATGCCTGCCGTTCCTCCGGCCGGTCCTTGTTCGACGGGCTAACCAGTTCGATCACGGCCACCAGCGACAAGCCGCCGGACGTGCCAAAAACCCGCACCTCGAACGTGTCCGGGAACACGGCCGCGACGGTGAATGGCGGGGCGGGCGGTGCCCACGTCATCGGTTCGACGGTGGCCACGCCTCCACCGCCGCCGCTCAAGAGAGTGTCCTCGTATGTGGCCACGTCGATTTCCAGTCGCCCGGCGTGCGTCTGCTCCTCGGCGAAGAAGTCCGGCGGCAGTTGCGCGTTGATGGCGTCGGCCAGCCGGGTCGCCCAGTTGGAATGGAACGACTCCCAACTGTGCTGGCGGTTGAGCGGCGGGTGGAAGTGGTCGAGGAGCGGCATTCGGAAAACCCTCGTGGGCGCGGATCGAATACTATTGTACCGGTGTGCCTCACGCCCGGAGTTTCGATGACAGCCACCCCACCCGCCCACGGTTCCGCCCGGCACGAAGCGGTCATGTTCACGCTGGCGGTCGTCTTCCTGCTCATCCTGGCCGGGGTGATCCATCGGGCCGTGTCGCTGCCGTCGGACGACCCGGAAGTGCGGGCCATGTACGCCGGCCTGATCGCGTTGTGGCCGGTGTTCGCGGTCGAGGCCGTGTTCGGTGTTCTCCGCAAGGGGCCGGAGCGGAAGTGGTCGCCGGTCGTCTGGCGGGCCGTCCTGATCCTGTGCCTGCCGCCGTACCGCATCGCCCGCTCACACCCCCGCACCGGCCTCGTCTGGTTCCCTCGACTCGGCTGGGTGCCCACCGGCAAAGCCACCTTCGACCGCCTCGACCGGGGGTTCGGCACCCCCATGCTGTTCGTCGCCATCCTCATCCTGCCGGTCCTGATTATCGAGTACACGAAACGGGATCTGGTCGATTCGACCCCGGCGCTGAAACTCGCCCTGGACATCGGCACGGCCGTCATCTGGGTGGCGTTCGCCCTTGAGTTCCTGGTCGAAAGCTCGGTCGCCCCGAAGACCGGCAAGTATCTGAAGGAGAAGTGGCTGGACGCGGCCATCGTCATCCTGCCGATGCTGGAGTTCATCATGACGCGGCTGGTGGACGCCGCCCCACTCGCCCGGTTGCTTCGACTCGGCCGCGCCATCAACCCGGAGCAACTCGCGCGGATGCAGCGGCTGTACCGCCTGCGGGGGCTGCTGACGAAAGCCTGGGCGGCGTTCCTGCTGCTGGGTGGGATGAACCGCATCTTCGGGCAGTCGCCGGAGAAGCGGTTGAAGATCGTGAGCGCGAAGATCGCCGACCTGGAGGAGGAGTTGACGACGCTCACCGCCGAGGCCGTCGTCCTCCGCTCGAAGATCGCCGCCGCCGAGGCCGATGACGCCGCTGCCGAGGCTGAGCAGGGGCTCCGCGATCACCCGTGCGGGTAACGGGTCACATCATGCTGTACGGGTCCACATCGACTTGGTATTCCACCCCGCCGGGCGGCTTGGCGACGGTCAGCACCTCGCGCAACACCGCGTGCAGCACCCCGCTGTTCTCCGCCTGCAACTGGAAGTGGAAGCGGTAGTAGTCCTGCAACTTGAACACCGGGCACTCGGCCGGACCCAGCACCCGCACCGCCGGCGGCTCGCCCGGCTTCGTCTGCCGCGCCACCGCCTGCTTGAACCCGCCGGCCAGCGTCTCGGCGAAGGCGTTCGCCGCGTCCTCCTTCTCGCTCCGCACGATCACCCGCGCCAGCCGTTGATACGGCGGGTACTGATGTTCGCGGCGGAAGGCGAGCTCCAGCTTGGCGAAGCTGCCGTAGTCGTGCTTCGCCGCCAGCGCGATGCACGGATGTTCGGGGGTGTAGGTCTGCACCATCACCTTTCCGCCCTTCTCACCGCGACCCGCGCGGCCCGCCACTTGTGCCAGAATCTGGAACGTCCGCTCGGCCGCGCGGAAGTCCGGCAGGTGCAGTCCCACGTCCGCGTTGACGACGCCGACGAGCGTGACGTTCGGGAAGTCCAGCCCCTTGGCGATCATCTGCGTGCCGAGCAGGACGTGAATGAGGCCGTCCTTGAACGCATCCAGAATCCGCCGGTGGCTGCCGGCCTTCGAGGTGGTGTCCGAGTCCATCCGCTGAACCACGAACGCGGGGAACTTCTCTTCCAACTCCGCTTGAAGTTTCTCCGTGCCAAAGCCCTGATAGCGGACCGCCGAGTCGCCGCACTTCGGGCACTTCGTGATCGGCGGCGTGTCCCACCCGCAGTGGTGGCACAGCAGCGCGGCCTTCGTGCGGTGGAACGTCAGGCCCAAATCGCAGTGGATGCACTGCGCGACGTGCCCGCACGCGGGGCAGTGAACGTGGGTGCTGTAGCCCCGGCGGTTCAACAGCAGGATCACTTGCCCGCCGGCCTTCACCGCCTCGCGGATGCCGTGTTCCAGGGTCGCGCCGATGGCGTAGAACTTGCCCGGCGTCTTCGGCTCGTGCTTCAAATCGACGAGTTGCACCTTCGGCATCGGCCGGTTCTCAACCCGACTGGGGAGGTTCAAAATCGTGTACGACGCATCCACGGCGGCTTGCCAGCTTTCGAGCGACGGCGTGGCGGACCCCAGCAAGATCGGCACGTTCGCCAGCCGGGCGCGCATCACGGCCACGTCGCGGGCGTGGTAGCGCGGCGTGGATTCCTGCTTGAAGCTGGTCTCGTGTTCCTCGTCGATGACGATCAGGCCGAGGTTCCGCGTGGGGGCGAAAACGGCACTCCGTGCGCCGACGACGACTTGCACTTTGCCGGCCGCGATCTGCCGCCAGTAGGTGGCCCGCTCGGCGTCGGTCAGGTTCGAGTGCAGCACCGCCACCCGCCCGCACCGCCCGCGGAACCGCTCAATCGTCTGCGGCGTGAGCGAGATTTCCGGCACCAAGACAATCGCCTCCTTGCCCTGCTTCACGACCCGCTCGATGGCTTGCAGGTAAAGCTCCGTCTTCCCGCTGCCGGTGACGCCGTACAAGAGGAAGGGCTTGAACCCGCCGGCCTCGACCGCCGCGCGGATCGGCTCCCACGCGCGGAGTTGGTCGGCGTTCATGTCGAAAGGCGAGCCGAGTGTGTCGACACTCGGGTTCGGTGAGGTGGCACCCGTGTCATCACTGACACGGCTCGCCAAATCCATTTCGACCAGTCCCGCCGGCAGCCGCTCCACCCGCTCGCTGAACTTCCGCAGCAGCCCCTTGCCGACCAGCCCGGACACGATGCCGACGCTGACCCCAGCCGCCCGCGCGAGTGCCGCCTGCTCCATCGGTTCCGTCGCCCGCTTGAGCCGATCCAGTACCTGCTTTTGTT
>JBBRUO010000595.1:0-3910 GCA_038247725.1 Gemmatales bacterium | reverse complement strand
GGCCTACGTCCGCGCCCACAGCCACGCCGAGTTCACGCACGGCATCTGTCCTGTCTGCCTGGACGCGGCGACGGGAACGATAGCGGAGACCACCCACGCCGCGGGGTGTGGCATGGCGAGGGGGACCGCGTCCCACGACGACGGCTGATGGTCGGCCCGCTCACCGCGCGGCGGCTTCCGCCACGCGGCCCCGCGCGGAGTCCCACACCCGCACCCCGCCGGGGCCGCCGACGGCCATCCGCCGGCCGTCCGCGCTGATGGCGAAGTCATACGGCGGCGGCGTCGAAAGGGTGAGCATCTCCTGCCCGGTGGCCAGGTCCCACACCTTCACCGTCCCGTCCGCCGACGCGGACGCGAACCGCTGCCCGCGCGGGCCGAAGGCGAACCCGCCGATGAACCCGGTGTGCCCCCGGAACACTCGCTCCGGCGTCAACTCCGGGAAACGCCAGACGACCGTCTCGTCCACGCCGCGGGCGGTGGCGATCCGCGCCCCGTCCGGACTGAACTTGAGCGCGTAGGTGCGGGCGCGGTCCCACTCCGGGCGGACGAGGGGTTCGATTCGCGGCGCGTCGCCCAGGTGGATTCGTTGCATCGGCTCGAAGGCGTGGGCGACGATCAGTTCGTCCGTCGTCGGGCGGAAGTACAGTTTCACGATCCCGTTGTTCGTCTTCGGGGCCGGGAAGGTATTCAGTAGAAGCCCGGTTTTCGCGTCCCACAGGTGGATCAAGTGGGTGGCGGAGGCGGTGGCGAAGCGGGTGCCGGCGGGATCGACGGCGAGGCCGACGAAGTGGGTGCCGGGTGGCCGGACGGTGAACACCTTCTTCCCGGTGGCGATGTCCCACGCGGCCGCCGAGCCGTCCATGTGAACGGCCACGAACCGCGTCCCTTCCGGGCTGAACTCGAACCCCGCGATCGCGGGAATCCGGTCCCCGAACGCCCGCCCCGTCTTCCCGTCGGACAGGATCAGCCGCCCCTTCTCATCGAGGAAGGCCAGCCGGTCGGACCCGCTCACGGGGGAAAAGCGGACGTTCCGCGCCTCCCGGAACGGACCCGTCACGTCGCGCGCCTCTTGGTCGCCGCGCAGGTCCCACAGGCGGACGCCGTCGCCCGCCGCCGACAGCGCAAGGACGCCGCCCGGCCCGACCGCCACGCCGGAGATGGTGGTGGTGTGCCCCCGGCGGGTGGACAACAGTTTCCCGGTCTCGCCGTCCCACAGGTGGAGCGAGTTGTCGGCGGTGACGGCGGTGACGACGTGCTTCCCGCTGGGGCTGAAGGCGACCCCCACGCCGGTCAGGCCGCCGCTCAGCACCGCCGGCGTTTCGGCTTCGCCGGTGTCGGCGTTCCAGAACTTCACCCCGTTGGCGGCGGCGGACACCAGCCACTTCCCGGACGGGTGGTAGACCAACTGCCGAAGGTACAGCGCGCGGGTATCGTCCGTGTGCAACTTCTCGCCGTTGGCGGTGTCGTACACCTCGACGGTGCCGAGGCCGCGGCCGAAGGCCAACTTGTCGCCGGCCGGGGAGAAGGCGGCGACCATCGCGTACCCACCAGGCCACGACCACTTGTGGAGTTCCTTCCCCGTGGCCACGTCCCACAGGCGGATCGAGTGGTCGTGCCCTTGCCCGCTGGTGGTCGCCAGTGCGCCGTCCGTGCTGAGCGACGCGGCCGCGTAGGTCAGGTCGTCCGCCTTCAACCGGCCCACCACTTTCCCGGCGTCCACGTCCCAGACGACGACTTCATTCACGGCGGTCGGGTGGATCAGCCGTCGTCCGTCCCGGCTGAACGTGAATCCGGTGTATTCGAGGCGCTTCGTCGTCAGCCGGCGGATCGGTTTTCGCGTCTTCGGGTCGAGCAGATCGATGCCGTCGTTCGCCGCGACCGCCAGGTACTTCCCATCCGGGCTGAGTTGGCAGTGTTGGTCGGTTCGCCACTCCTCGTTGTCCAAAAGTCCGTGCAGGTAATACCACTCGAAGCCGCGCAAGTCGTCGTCGCCGGGCGCGGGTCGGGTCTGATTGAGCAACCGTTTCACCCGGCCGATGTCGCCCTCCCGCCACGCCCGCCCGGCCATCGCCAGATCGGAGTCGTAGCGGAAGCGGGCCAGGTCGCGCTTGGCGCGGGTGGCCTCGTCGCGCTGTAATTCGGCTTCGCGGGTGGCCGCTCGCAGATCGACGTTCCGACCTTCCAGGGTGTCGTTCAGCGCCGCCAATCGGCCTTGATAGCCGACGCTCACGACGACCGCCACGAGGGCCAAAACGGCGACCGCGCTGACGGCGGCGAGGGCGGCCGCGACGGGCCGTCGCCGCGCCCACTTCCAGCCCCGCACCCAGGCCGGCACCGGACGGGCGCGAATCGGTTGCCCTTCCGAGAACCGGGCCAAGTCGTCGGCCAACTCGCGGGCGGTCGGGTAGCGTTGCTCCGGACTTTTACTCAAGCATTTTAAGCAAATGGTGTCGAGGTCGGCCGGGATCGCCCGGTTCAGGCGGCGCGGCGACACCGGCGGGGCGTCGAGGACCAGTCGCACCGTCTCGGCCGAGGTGGACGCCTGGAACGGCGGTCGCCCGGTGAGGACGGCGTACAGGGTCGCGCCGAGCGAGTACACGTCGGCCGTCGGGCCGACCCACCGGGTCGCGCCGCTCGCCTGCTCGGGCGGCATGTAACTGGGGGTGCCCATCACCTGCCCGGTGTGCGTCAAGTCGCTGCCAGCTTGCATCTGTTTGGCGAGGCCGAAGTCCACCAGTCGCGGGTGCCCGGCTTCGTCCAACAGGATGTTCTGCGGCTTGATGTCCCGGTGCAAGATGCCCTTGTCGTGTGCGTACTGAACCGCCTCGGCGATGGCGTGCAGCAGGCGCGCGGCCGCCGTCGGTGACAGGGGTCCGTCGTCCCGCAGGCGGTGGGCCAGGCTTTGACCGGCGACGTAGGCCATCGAGAAAAAGTGGTGACCGCCCCACTCGCCCACGTCGAACACGGGAACGATGCCGGGGTGGTCCAGCTTCGCCACCGCCTCCGCCTCGGTGTGGAACCGCTTCACCTCGCGGTCGTCGGCCAGCGCGCCGGAGCGAATCATCTTCAGCGCGACGGTGCGGCCGAGCGCCATCTGCCGGGCCAGGTAGACGACGCCCATGCCGCCGCGTGCGATCTCCGACAGCAGTTCGTATTCGCCGAAGCGGGTGGTCTGCCCGCCGCTGGGCAGCGCGGTCGGGCCGTCGTGGGTGGCCGTGCGGGGGAAGGTGGACGCGCCGGGGCCGTCCGGCGCGGGGGTGGAACCGCCCGTCGCCGTCAGTTGCTCCTCGACCAAAAGTTCGACCGCCCGGCGGGCGTCACCCGACAGCCGGCCGTCGCGCACCAGTCGGTCGGCGAGCGTCTGTTCGGATTCCGTGGAGGGGGCCAGTTCCTTCGCCTGGGTGACGGTACGCTCGTCCAGTAGCCCGCACCGCACCACGAGTTCGGCGAACAGCCGGTCGCGGGTCGGCGCGTCCCCGGCGCCGTCGCGTGGGTGGAGGGTTTGGGTGTCCGCCATGCGCGCACCAGGGTCGTGGGTCGGAAGTTGCAATTTCCTCGTCCGGAAGACCTCACCCCCCCCGGCCTCTGTCGTGGGTAGGTAATGGGTGTGGCGGAGGTTTGTCAGACCTCACCCCCCGGCCCCCTCTCCGTCCCGGAGAGGGGGCGTTCAACAGGGAAATGTTGCATTGGTACCGTGTTCGGTGCACGGTTTTCCTGGGTGGTTCAAGACTGTTTCGCGGATCACCAACCAACTGTGCGGGTTGAACACCCCCTCTCCATCTTTGGAGAGGGCGGCATCCAGCACGCCCATCGAGACCTTGAAGCCGTCGCCTTCGTTGGCGATCAGGTCTTCGGCCGGGATGCGGTAGTCGCTGAACTCGATCTCGCAGGTTGCGGAGGCGCGGATGCC
>JBBRUO010000594.1:0-3913 GCA_038247725.1 Gemmatales bacterium | reverse complement strand
GCTACGCCACCGACAACGCGCGACTCGAACTCGAGTCGGCGTGGATGGCGCTGGACTCGTCCGCTGAAGTGGTGGCGACCCAGGAGAAAGCGTTGGAGCTGGCGCGCGAGAGCGTGGCCATCGCTCAGGTGTTCGGCTCGGCCCTCCAAGGCCGCTGCAAGGACCGCCCCGAGCTGGTCGCCACACCGATCCCGATGGAAGCCCGGCTCGATGTGCTCTCGGTGCGGGGCGGCGAGACCGTCCTGCGGGCCATGTTCGAGCCGCTCGGGTACGAGGTCGAGGCCGTCCGTTACCCGCTGGACGAGCGGTTCCCCGAATGGGGCGAAAGCCCGTATTTCTCAATGGCGGTGCGGAAGACGACCACCCTGGCCGACCTGCTGACGCACCTTTACGTCCTAATCCCGGTGTTCGACACCCGCAAGCACTATTTCGTCGGCGACGACGAGACGGAGAAACTGCTCGCCAAGGGTGAGGGCTGGCTGGCCCAACACCCCCAGAAGGAAGAAATCGCCCGCCGCTATCTGCGATTCCAGCCGAGCCTGTACCGCATGGCCCTGAGCCGACTCGTTGATGATGAAGAGCCGGCCGAAGGGGAGGACGAGACGCCCGAGAAGACTCAGGCCGAGGAGTCGCTGGAGAAGCCGCTCAGCCTCAACGACCAGCGGCTCATGACGGTCATGGCGGCGCTACGGACCAACGGGGCCAAGCGGGTGCTCGACCTCGGTTGTGGCGAGGGCAAGTTGATCCGCGAACTTCTCAGGGACCGGCAGTTCGACGAAATCCTCGGGATGGACGTGTCCGTTCGCACGCTCGAAGTTGCCGCCCGCCGCCTGAAACTGGAGCGCCTGCCCGACCACCAGGCGAACCGGGTCAAACTGATCCACGGGTCGCTGATGTACCGGGACGAGCGGCTCGAAGGGTTCGACGCCGCCAGCGTCGTTGAGGTCGTCGAGCACCTCGATCCGCCCCGGTTGAAGGCGTTCGAGCGGGTGCTGTTCGAGTTCGCCAAGCCCCGAACGGTCGTGCTGACGACGCCGAACCGGGAGTACAACGTGACATGGGAGACGCTCCCGGCGGGGCAGTTCCGTCATGCCGACCACCGCTTCGAGTGGAGCCGCCAAGAGTTTCAGGACTGGGCGACGGGCATCGCGGACCGATTCGGCTATTCGGTGCGGTTCCTTCCGGTCGGGCCGGAACACGCCGAATACGGTCCGCCGACGCAGATGGGGGTATTCACCCGGTCATGACCATCTCCATCCCCAAGCTGTCGCTCGTCGTGCTCGTCGGCCCCAGCGGGTCGGGCAAGAGTACGTTCGCCCGCAGGCACTTCCTGCCGACCGAGATTCTGTCGTCCGACGCCTGCCGAGCGATGGTCAGCGACGACGAGAACAACCAGTCGGTCACGAACGAGGCGTTCGCGCTGCTGCACACCATCGCCGCTCAACGGCTCGCCTTGGGGCGGTTGACGGTGATCGACGCCACCAACGTTCAGCCGGAAGCTCGTGCCCCATTGGTCGCCTTGGCACGGAAGTACCACTGCCTGCCCGTCGCCGTGGTGCTGAATTTGCCCGAAGAAGTCTGCCACGAGCGGAACCGGTCCCGCTCGGATCGCTCGTTCGGCCCGCACGTCATCCGCAACCAGCGTTCGCAACTGCGGCGGTCCCTGCGCGGGCTTCAGCGGGAAGGTTTCCGTCACGTCTTCGTACTCGAAAGCCCGGAAGATGTCGAAGCCGCGACGGTCGGGCGGGTGCCCCTGTGGAACGACCGCACCGACGAACACGGCCCGTTCGACATCATCGGCGACGTTCACGGCTGCGCCGACGAACTGGAGCAACTGCTGGAGCGGCTGGGGTACGGCAAGATCGTCATCGCCGGGCACGAGCCGGGCTGGTCGAATGTCGGCTACGTTCACCCCGAAGGCCGCAAGGCCGTGTTCGTTGGCGACCTCGTGGATCGGGGGCCGCGGGTGCTCGACACCCTGAGCATCGCCCGCAACATGGTGACGTTCGGTTCGGCCCTGTGCGTGCCCGGCAACCACGACGCGAAATTGCTGAAGAAGTTGAACGGGCGGGACGTGCAGATCACGCACGGGCTGGCCGAGTCGCTCGCCGAGATCGACGCCCTCCCAGCTGATGTGCGGCCCGCCTTCACCAAGTCGCTGGCCGAGTTCCTCGACGGTCTGGTGAGCCATTACGTCCTCGACGGTGGCAAGTTGGTCGTCGCCCACGCCGGGATGAAGGCCGAGATGCAGGGCCGAGGATCGGGGAAGGTGCGGGACTTCGCCCTGTACGGCGAGACGACCGGAGAGACGGACGAGTTCGGCCTGCCGGTGCGGTCCAACTGGGCGGCGGAATACCGGGGATCGGCGATGGTCGTCTATGGCCACACGCCCGTCCCCGAAGCGGAGTGGCTGAACCGCACGGTGAACATCGACACCGGGTGCGTGTTCGGCGGCTGGCTCACGGCCGTCCGCTACCCGGAGCGAGAGTTCGTCTCGGTCCCGGCGGCTCGCACCTACTGCGAACCATCGCGCCCGTTCTTGCCCGCCGACGGCCTCCAGGCCCCCAAGCTCTCGGCCCAGCAAGCGGACGACGAGGTGCTCGACGCCGCGGACGTACTGGGCAAGCGGATCGTCTCGACCCGGTTGCGCGGGAACGTGACGATTCGGGAAGCCCACGCGACGGCGGCGCTGGAAGTGATGAGTCGGTTCGCCGCCAACCCGAAGTGGCTGATCTACCTGCCGCCCACGATGTCGCCGTGCGAGACGAGCGGCGAGCCGGGGTTGCTCGAACACCCGGCCGAGGCGTTCGCCTACTTCCGGAGCCAAGGTGCGCCGCAAGTGATCTGCGAGGAGAAGCACATGGGGTCGCGGGCGGTCGTCGTCGTCTGCCGGGACGAGCAGGCGGCGCGGGAGCGGTTCGGCGTGCTCGAAGGCGAGATCGGCATCGTCACCACCCGCACCGGCCGGCGGTTCTTCAACGATGCGGCGCTGGAGGCACGGTTCCTCGACCGGGTGCGGTCGGCCCTGACCGCGGCGGACCTGTGGACGACGTTGAACACGACCTGGGTTTGCCTCGACTGCGAACTCATGCCGTGGTCGGCCAAGGCACAAGAACTCCTCAAGACCCAGTACGCAGCGGTCGGGGCGGCGGGGCGGGCGGCGTTGCCAAAGGCGGTCGCATCGCTGGCCCAGGCGACGGAACGGTTGACCGGCGAAGAGCGAACCAAGGCCGAACGGATCATGGCCGCGAGCCAACGCCGGGAAGGGTACGTGGGCCAGTTCGTCGCCGCCTACCGGCAGTATTGCTGGTCGGTGAACTCGCTGACCGACTTGAAACTGGCCCCCTTCCATTTGTTGGCCACGGAAGGCCGTGTCCACACGGACAAGAGCCACCCGTGGCACATGGAGACGCTGGCGTCCGTCTGCCGCACGGACCCGGAACTGCTGGTGGCGACCGACTACAAGCTGGTGGACGTGACCGACCCGGCGGGCGTCGCGCAAGGGATCGAATGGTGGACGGAACTGACTGGGCGGGGTGGCGAGGGGATGGTGGTCAAGCCGCTGGACTTCATCCTGCGGGGCAAGCGGGGTCTGGCCCAGCCCGCCGTGAAGTGCCGGGGCCGGGAGTACCTGCGGATCATCTACGGCCCGGACTACACCGCCGACGAGAACCTGTCCCGCCTACGAAGCCGGGGACTGGGGCACAAACGGTCGCTCGCCCTCGGTGAGTTCGCCCTCGGCGTCGAGGGACTGGAACGGTTCGTGCGGCGTGAACCGCTGCGGCGGGTGCATGAGTGCGTCTTCGGCGTCCTCGCTCTGGAGAGCGAACCCGTGGACCCAAGATTGTGACCGGTGCCACCCGGTCCTTCGCGCGGCTGGTCCGTCGGGGGGCAAGGTGGCGGTCGGCCAGTC
>JBBRUO010000593.1:0-3920 GCA_038247725.1 Gemmatales bacterium | reverse complement strand
GAGTGCGGGTCGGCACCGCACTCGGAGAGTGCGGGTCGGCACCGCACTCGGAGAGTGCGGACGACCGTGCCGAACACAAAGGTCGATACCTGCGACTGCGTGGACTATAGCTCACGAATCGGCGTCACCCGCCCGGCCCGGCGGGCGGCAGGGTGTCAGGGATGTCTTGGCGGGGCACCGGCAGCGTCCCGGGCGGTCCGCCGGGGATCGCCGGCATGGGCAACGGCGGCGGCGTCTCCGTCGGTTGCGGGACTGGTCCGCCGGCCGGCGGCGGGGCGACCGCGCCAACCGTGCCCGGCGCGAGCGGCACCGGATCACACGCGGCACCCGGCCCATTCCGGTTCGCCGGCAGCAGCCCGCCGGGTCGCCACCGGGGCAGCACGAGCGGCCGGGCCTGCTGCATCGGCACGCCGCCTGTTTCCGGCAGCCCGACCAGCACCCGCGACGCCAAGTGGCAGACGTACCGCTGGAACAGCGCCGGCGAATCCAGCGCCAGTTCCCCGGCGAAGCTGTCGTCGGTGGCGATCTCGTGGTTCCGCACCCACTGCGGGAGCGGCTTCGCCCGCTGGCGGTAGAACGTCCGCACCTGCTCCGCGATGGCGGCGTCGGTCGTGTCCCACAGGCCGTCCACCGACGCGATCACCTTGCCGTCGAGCGGCGACACCGCCTGGAGGATCAGCCCCATCCGCGGCCGCGGGTACGGCGAGTACTGCGTGACCGTCGGGAACACGATGACGTCCGCGCGGGTCAACTTCGCCAGGTCGAGCATCGCCCCTTCGTCGAACCGCCCGCTCACGTGGATCAGCTTGGCCAGCATCCCTTCGTCGTCGGGCGGGGCGGCCACCACCTCGAACCGGCCGAGCCGCTGAAGTTCGGACGCCAGCGCGGCGTGGACGTCCTCGCCGGCGCGGGTGTACTGCGACTCGTTCCGCGGCGGCAGCACCAGCACCCGGCCGGCGTCCTGCCACCGCCACGTCTCCAGGTGGTACTGGCTGTAGGTCGGCGGGCCGGGCAGCGGGGGTTCCCGATTGCGGGGCAGCGCCGGCGAGCCGGACAACCGTTCGATCAGCCGGCAACCGGCGGTCGCGAGTGCCGCGACCAGTAAGATCCCCGCGAGGCGCATGGCCTTTCCCCCATCCGTGGGCGTGTGTCTCTGTCGGCCCCGGCCCCCCAGCCGGTGCCGCTCCGTCAGTTCTTCTTGGTGCCGCCGTACGGCGCTTGTTCCAACAATTTCTCGATGGCCGTGATGACCGCTTTGAGCGTCTCCGCCTCGTCCTTCTCCACCTGCATCACGCGGGTTTTGAGGGCGGCCAAGTCCTTGCGGAGGGTCTGCAACTCGTTCCGCGTGCGGGTCACCTCGTCGGAGGCGTTCTGCACGTCCCGGAGGGTCTCGCTCAGGGCCGTCTCGCGGGCTTCGGCCACGGCTTCCAGTTGCCGGATGCGGGCCAGGAGCGCCAGGTTCTCGCGATTCACTTGATCGATCTTGCGGGCCAGTTCCACCGCCCGATCGATCGGCGTCTCGTACGGTCCCAGGTCGAACACCCCGCCCGCCGCCGTCGGCCGTTGGAGCGTGTTCGGACTGGGCGGCGGGGCCGCGTTCGGACGGTCGTACCCGCCGCCGTAATACGCCGGCTGCCTCACCGTCGGCGGCCCGCCGAGCGGCAGCGGGGCCGGCAGGCCCGCCGGTTGGCCCAACGGCTGACCGGTGGGTTGACCGGTGGGTTGACCCGCTGGCTGGCCCGGCGCGAAGTCGTCGAAACCGGCACGGTTGTACTCCGGTTGCGGCCACGTCGCGGCGGGCGGTGCCGGCGGCTGGTGCTGCGGCCAACTACTGGCGGCGGCGGGCACGACGGCGGTGCCATACCTGGTATCGACGGGGCCGGGCGGATTTTTGTCCGCCGCGCGGGCGACGACGCCCGATTGAAACGGGCGGGACGACCCACACCCGGCGGCGAACGCCGCGAGAATGCCGACGGCGAGTCGGACACCTGAACGTCCAGTCATGTCGTTCCCCCTTCCGTGGGCACTAGTTCGGAACGCGGCCGCTCCCCCGCGGCCGCACGGATCAACTGTCGTACTCGCACACCACGCGAATCTTCTCGCCACACCCGCAGGTGATGTCGATGGCGCGGATCACACCATCCTCGCGGACCAACTCGATCCGCGGCTCCGGCTTCGGCGGGGCCACCGGGGCACCGACGCGGACGGCCTCCCCGGACAGCTTGACGCAGCCGGAGTGGACGACCGAGGTCGAGTCGGCGGCGGGCGGATCGTCGGGCATCGGCGCACCTCTGCGGTCGCACTACGGGGTCAGTTCGGCTGTCGGGTGATGCGGGGGCTTATACGTCAGCCAGTGGCCGTGTCAAGCCGGGGTGTACGCTCCCCGTCATCGGACCCCAGTGCCGTGCGCCTTCTCACACCCCCAGACGTACAACACCCCTTCCCTTGCCCATTCCCCCGCCGCCCCCCGCCCATGTCGTACCGCGCGTTCAAACGGCTACTCGGCGAGACCAGCCTCGAGCGGAAGTGTCGCTGGCTGATCGGCACCGGGGTGCTGGTGCTGATGGCCGCCAGCTTCTTCTTCTACGCCCGTCAGACGGAGGGGCTGGCCTACGACCAGCTCGCGCACACCGGCCGCACCCTGGTCCCGTCCGTCGTCGCCCGCAGTCACGTCCGCCAGAACAACGAATTCCTCGACGGCATGGCCGAGTTCCGGGAGATGACCGAGAAGACGTGGCCGGTCAAGCGGCGCGGGTCCGAGCCGCGGGTGATCGCCCCGCCGCGCGGCCCGGGCGACGCCCTTTCGTCCGACGACGCGGCCGTCCTGGAGCGGTTCCGCGCGAACCCGGCGCTGGCCGAGGAGACCCAGCCGAACCGGGCCGAGCACGAGTTCGTCTACCGGGGGGCGATCCGTGCCGGCGCGTCGTGCGTGGCGTGCCACGCCGACCCGGTGAAGATGACCGAGTTCGGCGGCAGGCCGACCCTTGCGGACGAGGCCCTGCTGCCCGGCGACCTGATGGGGGTGGCGTCGGTGCGGTTGTCCACCGAGATGATCGAGGCCGGCTTCCACCAGAACCAGGCGCTGCTGCTGGCGTTCGCCGTCGGCACCACCTTCCTCATCCTGGCCGGCAGTTACCTCGTCATCCGGTACGTCATCGTCAAGCCGCTGAAGCACCTGAAGGCGGTGGCCGACGCCATCGCCGCCGGGCAGACGAGCGTACGCAGTAAGATCGAAACGGCCGACGAGTTCGAGGATTTATCCATCGCCTTCAACCGCATGCTGACGAACCTCACGAACATCCAGGAGCGGAACCGCGGCCTCATCGCCACCCTGGACGTGAAGATCGACGAGCTGGCCCGCGCGAACCTGGAGCTGTTCCGCTCGAACCAGGCGAAGGCCGACTTCCTCTCCACCATGAGCCACGAGCTGCGGACCCCGCTGAACAGCGTTTTGGGCTTCAGCGAGAACCTGCTGCGGGCCGACAACCTGACCGAGAAGCAGCACCGGTGGGCGGCGAACATCCTGACCGGCGGGCAGCAACTGTTGGCGCTCATCAACGACGTGCTGGACCTGGCCAAGATGGAGTCCGGGCGGATGCGGGTGGTGGCCGAACCGCTGGACGTGGCGACCCTGTGCGACGGGTTAGGGGCGCTCTTCCGCGCGGACGCCGATAGAAAAGACGTGGAACTGCGCGTTCAACTGCCGACCGACTCGCCCGCCGTTTCGCAGGACGCCGGCAAGTTGCGGCAAATCCTGACGAACTTGCTCGGCAACGCGGTCAAGTTCACCCCGGCCTGCGGGCGGATCACGTTGAAGGCGGCGGTCGAGGGCGACGAACTGACGCTCACGGTGACGGACACCGGCGTCGGCATCGCCCCCGAGGAGCAAGAGGTCGTGTTCCAGAAGTTCCGGCAGACCT
>JBBRUO010000592.1:0-3925 GCA_038247725.1 Gemmatales bacterium | reverse complement strand
TGTCGGGTGACAGGACGGCGGCGATGTCGTCCCGGATCTGGCGCAACGCCGCGGCGAGTGTGGGAACCATATTCGGCACCTCGGAGGTGACGAAAAGGTAGTACGGTCCGGCACTTGCGGCTTAACTTCATGGCATTCAGGTGAACCTCGACAAGCAGCTTTACGCCGACATCGACGCCAAAGTCGCGGACGCCACGACCAAGACCGCCACGGCACAACGGCACCTCGACCGCCGCGAGTGGCCGCAAGCCGCGACCGCCCTGGAAAGCATCTTCCACCCGGCCTTCCGCCCGGCCGACCTGTACGACCGCGCCACCGCCTTCCGTGACGGCAAGAAGTCCGTCAACGGCCTCGGCATGGAGTTCGCACTGGTGCCCAAGGGAACGTTCTGGATGGGCGGCGGCGACGGCAAATGCGGCGACAAGCAAGTCACCATCGAGCAGGACTTCCACATGGGCGTCTACCCGGTGACGCAGGAGGAGTGGCAGGCGATCATGGGTACCAACCCCAGCCACTTCCGCAAGGGCGGCGGCGGGGCCGACAAACTCTCCGGCATCTCGGACGGGGACCTGAAGCGCTTCCCGGTCGAGTCGATCTCGTGGAACGACTGCCAGGTCTTCATCCAGAAGCTGAACGAGAAGTTGAAGGACGCCGGCTATCGGTACTGTCTGCCGACGGAGGCGCAGTGGGAGTACGCCTGTCGCGGCGCGGCCACCACGCAGGAAGGCTGTAGCTGGAACTACTACTTCCAGACCCCGACCAACACCCTGAACCAACAGCAGGCGAACACGTCCGAAGCTGGCTTGGGCCGCACGACGAAAGTCGGCAGTTACAAGCCGAACTCGCTCGGCCTGTACGACATGCACGGCAACATCTGGGAGTGGGGCGCGGAGTGGAGTGATAGTAAACAAAAGTATTGCATCCTGCGCGGCGGGGCGTGGAACCACGTCAGCTCGAACTCCCGCGCCGGCTACCGCCGCTTCAGGTACGACCCGTCGGACGCCAACGACGGCAGCACCGGTTTCCGGTTGTGTTTCTCCCTGGACCGATAAGGCCTTGCGATTGCATCGCTCGTTCCTGCACTACACTATTCTGTTGCGAGATTCGGGCGGGTTCATTCTTCCGACCTCACGGGCCGATTCTCATAGCCCAAGCCCTGAGGCCTGGGAACCGGGGTAGGAACGAATACCCGGCCCTGAAAGATCACGACCCCAGGCCTCACGGCCTGGGCTATGAGAACCGGCCCGTCAGGCCGGAAGCAAGGCATGATCCCGAGGGACCTCGCAACTGAACAGGTCTCGGGTACTCTGTTTCCGCGGAGAGTATTCAAAGCGATTCGGTTTCACTTCCCCCACAGCGTCTTCGGTAGGCCGTAGCTGGCGTCCTTCGGCGTGGGCACGGCGAGGAAGTCGGCCAGGATCGGGGCGGCGTGCAGCGGCGTCACCTTCTCGTCTTTCTTCCCGCCGCCGATGCCGGGGCCGTAGGCCAGGAACACCGCGTGGGTGTCGTACTCGTGCGGGCTGCCGTGGGTGGTGCCGGTGACGACCTTGCCACCGATGCTCGCGCCGCCAATCAAGTGATACGGCTTCAGGACCAGATACAGGTCACCACTGCGATCCGCGTAGAAGGACTGAAGCACCTTCTGGCCGATCGCGTCGTCCGCCTTCACGTCCCCGGCCTTGAGTTGCGCGTGGGTGTAAACCGCTTGGATCCCGTCCTGCTTGCGCAAGTGCCCGGCCAGCGCGTCGGCCACTTTCACCGGGTCCAGGTTCCGCGACTTGATGAGCTTGTGGTTCAGGTACAGGTACGGGGCGGCGACGGCCTCGATCCAGCGGGTCGGATCGTCCTTCGCTTCACCCGTCGCAGGGTCTTCGTCCACCTTCGGTTCGCTGGCGTCCTTGGCGTAGGTCGCCCGGAGGAACTTCTCCGCGCCCAGCAGGAGGCCCACAGCCGACACCCGCTTGGCGTCTTTCCCCTGCTTGGCCGCGACTTCCGGCATCGGGCAGATGCCGTGGTCGGCCGTGACCACCATCGCCCACTGCCCCTTGCCGACTTTCGCGTCCAGGTCGGCCATGAAGTCGGCCATGAGCGCGTCCGACCGGAGCGTCATGTCCAGCACCTCTTGCGAGTCCGGCCCCCAGGTGTGGCCGATCAGGTCGTTCGACGAGAAGCTGACGGTCAGCAGGTCGGATTCCCCCTCCCGTTGGCCGAGTTTCTCAGCGGTGATGCACTCCTTGGCGAAGTCCAACAGCAGGTCGTTGCCGAAGGGCGAGTTGGCGACCGCCGAGTAGTACTCCTTGCCGATCTCCTTCTTGCCCCCAGTGGTCGGGTGCGGGAACGTCACCCCCTGCCCGCTGCCCTTGCCCTCGGCGGGGCCGTCGTCCGGGCCGGCGAACCTGTCGTAATTCACGTCCGGTTTGAAGTGGGTCCACTCCTTGCCGAAGTACGACTCCGCCTTGCCGCTCTTGTTGAACGCCGCGACCCAGGCGTGCGGGGTGTCGCGGTAGTAGGTGCTGGTGACGAACTGGCCGTTGAACCAGTACGCGCCGTCGGGCGTCTTGCCGACGGGGAAGATGGCCGAGCGATCCTTCAACGACAGGCCGAACACCTTGCCCCGGTGGGCGGCTTTCACCTCATCGCCGACGGTCGGGCTGAGCAGTTTGTCCGGGTTGCCGACCGCCTTGGGGGTTGCTTTCGGGTTCGCCACCAGCGACGGCACCTGTTGGTAGCGGAGGCTGCCGGCACAGTACGTCGATTTGGCGGCGGCCCGGTCGTACCAGTCGTTGTTGATGATGCCGGTCTTGGCCGGCGGCGCGCCGGTCAACATGGAGGCGTGGCCGGGTCCGGTGCTGGTGATGGCATACGGGTAATGGCAGTCCGGATACCACGCCCCCTCCGCCTGGAGTCGCTTGAAACCGCCCTCCCCGAACAGCGGCCGCCACGTGTCCACGTAGTCCCCACGCATCTGGTCGAACACCACCAGCACGGCGAGTTTGACCTTCGGCTTCGCGGGCGGGTCGGCGGCGAACGCCGGCGCGGCGAAGGCGAGCATTGTCAAGAAGCGGACCATCGGGCGGAACTCCGGACGGCAACGGGGAGAGCGGGAATGATGTTTTATGTCTGGACGGGCGGGTGGTGGTGAAGGTCTCGTGAACCCGCCCGACTTTCCAGCACCGCGTCGATCACGTCAAGGGTCCTCGCGGTCGCGCCCTGGTTGTCCTGGACGAATTGCCGGGCGGCGGTGCCCATGCGGGTGCGCAGGTCGGCGTCGGCGAGCAGGCGATCCAGCGACGGTTGCAACTCGTCCGCCGTCTTCACCATCACCGCGCCGCCCACTTCGACGAGCCGTTTCGCGGCGTCGCGGAAGTTCCACACGTGGGGGCCGAACACCACCGGCACCCCGTACCCGGCCGGCTCGATCATGCTCTGTCCGCCTCGTTTCCCGTCCAGGCTGCCACCAGTGAACCCGACATCGGCGAGACTCCACGCGGCCCCCAGTTCGCCGACGGTATCCAGCAGTAAGACCGGCGGCGGGTCGGCCGGTGGGTCCGGGAGGTGGCTCCGACGGGCGAATGGAAGTCCGGTGTTTTGCAGCATCTTCGCCACCTCCTCGAACCGATCCGGGTGCCGGGGCACGAGGATCAGCCGCAGGCCGGGGTGCCGCGCCCGCAGTGTGGCGAACGCGCGAAGGACGATTGCTTCTTCCGGCGCGTGCGTGCTGCCGGCGACGAGGATCATTCCTCTTGCGGTTGTGTCTTCGCTGGTTCCCCCCTCCCCTGGCGGGAGGGGAGAAGGCGATGACGGTCCGCGTGGGGAAGAGAAATGGGCGCCCCCCGGGGGGGCGCGCCCCGCCACCCCCCCCCCCGGGGGGGGGGTGGAGGCCCCCGCCGCCCGGGGGGGAAGGGAGGCCGCCCGGGGGCGCGCG
>JBBRUO010000591.1:0-3929 GCA_038247725.1 Gemmatales bacterium | reverse complement strand
TTCTACCTGCGCGCCCCAGTCCGGCTGGACGACTTGGTTGAGGCGATAGGCCGGGCCGAGCGGCGGACCAAGACGGCGGTCCTGACGTTGGCCGTCGAGGAGTACGCCGAGCGCCACCACCCGGCCTTGTACGTCCGGTACGAGGAGGGGGCATGAGCGCCGACGTGTGTCCAGGGTGCGGCACCGCCCCAGGTGGGTGGCACGCTCGCGGCTGCGACGTTGAGCAGTGCCCGTACTGCGGCGGGCCGGCGGAATGGTACGACGGGGACGATGACCCCATCCCGTTGGACGACCGGCTCCGGTGGACCGGGCTGCTGCCCGGCGAGGGCGAGGCGAGGAAGAACGACTGGTACTGCAAGTGGACCCTGCTGGGGTGGCGGACGTGCCGCGCCGACGATCCGAGAGGGATGCCGGACCTCGACCGCTTAGATCGAGAAATGGCCTGGGATCGAGATGGAAAACGTTTCGTTCAAAAACGGCGCTGGGCACAAGGCGCGTGAGCGATTTCGGCGCAGCCCGTCACCGATCAGACCACAAGTCTTCTCACCTCTTCGATTTCGACCCAACCGACGGCGAGTATCCACTTCCCGTCGATGAGCGATCCGCCAGCGCACCCCGTTGTCAGCAGCAGTCCGTGAGAAAAAAATCCGCCGGGCGAGAAGATTTCGCCTTCCGCGGTCGATGTACTCCACGCAACTTGTCTGGTCGGCAGGTGGACAGCCCGAAGCAGGCACAACTTACATAGGAGAGCGACCGTGGCGAACTACTGCGACAACGACCTGTATGTGTCCGGGAACGATGCGGACATCAAGCACTTCTTGGAGTACGCGAGGGGCGAAGACGATGGACAGCCCGTCGCCCTCGACTTCCGGCGATTCATTCCCGAACCCGACCATGATGCCGGGGCCGGCGAACTGGAGTGCATCTCAGAGCGATGGGGGACGAGTTCAAACGCGATGGACACGGTGCTGGACACGGAACACCCATACTGTCCCCGCGACGACGACGGCGGCGAGGATTATTGGGCGGTGAAGTGCAGCTTCGTCACCAAATGGTCGCCACCGATCCCGGTCGTCCTTTCCGCGGCGCGGCGGTTCCGGTCGCTGCGCTTCTCGATGGAGTATTACGAGGCCGGTATGGGGTTCCACGGGCGGTTCACCTGCGAGGCCGGCCAAGCGGTGGAAGACCTCGTCGGCGCGTACTTCGGCTCGCGTGGGGGCTGACAGCAGGGCAATCGCACTTAAATCACGGGGATTTCCGGGTTTTCATGTAATCGGTATCGGATTCACCCTTGAAATCGCAGGCAATGCTCACCAGTGGCTTGAAAGAAAAGCCATTTTCCCGGCGATTTAAGTGCGATTGCCCTGGGGCCGACAGCGGGCGAGAAAATGATTGCTGGGGGTATCATGTTTGCCCCCGATTTCCGCGATTATATAGCGTGACCATTCAACACACGAGTTACAAACCTAACTGGATTTGAGCGATGACGAATGATCATGATTTCTTAACTTATATGGAGATTGAGATGGAAAACAACATCGGTAGGTACGACTCGGACGGCATCGGGGTCAGCCTGGGTCACGAGCCGGAGGAGGACTGGGAGTGCTACTGGCTTCAGGTTCGCGGTCTTCAGCCCGGCCTCGGGCTGAAGACCAAGCCGCCGGCAGGGAACTGGTATGCCCACGAAGCAAGACGGAACTTCATCCAGCAGGGGGCTTCGGTGGGGGTGGCCCTGACATACGCGAAGCTCCTCGAACTGCGAGACATGATTACCTGCCTTGAGGGGGCGGTGTCGTCGGGGGCGTCCTTTGACTACTTCGATACCCTATGGCGGCGTCACCCCGCTTGCCGAAAACCCTGTCCAACTTCTGATTGAATCCTGTTGCGCCGGCGGGCAAAGCCTATGGTCTCGCCGGCGCACTTCGGGTTCGAGGAGCATAACCAGCACGGAAGAGCAATTATGTTGAGAAGGATTCGACCAGCATTCAAATGCCACGGGGGAAAGTATTACCTGTCCCGCTGGATCATCTCGCAGTTCCCGGAACGCTATTCTGACCTCAGTTACGTCGAGCCGTTCTGCGGCGGGGCCAGCGTACTCCTTAACAAGCTGCGACCGCCGGGTCGAGGTCATCAACGACCTCGACCCGGCGGTCGAGGACTTGCACACGGCGCTGAGGGACGACGCAGAGCAGTTCTCGCGCGAACTCCAGTTACTCGACTACTCGGAGACGACCTTTCAGCGCGCCAAAGAACGCCAAGACCGCGCGCGCCCCGGCGTGGACCGGGCGGTCAACGGGTTCGTCTTGCGGCGAATGTCCCGTGGCGGACTGCGGACCGCGTTCGCCTGGTCTGTGCGGCTCCGGGGCGGGCAACCCGGTGACGTGAACGCCCGGAAGACGGCCATTGCGAACCTGCCCCTGTTGTCCAGCCGCCTCCAGGGTGTTGACATCTCGAACCGCCCGGCGGTGGAGGTCATCCGGCAGTACGACGGCCCGGACGCCCTCTTGTACTGCGACCCGCCCTATATGCCAGCCACCCGCGTCTCCCGCTCGGCATATGCGTTCGAGATGGACGCTGACGACCACTGCGGGTTGGCCGGGGTGCTGAACAGGTGTCGGGGGCGGGCGCTGGTCAGCGGCTACCCCTCGCCCTTGTACGACCGCCTCTACCGTCACTGGAACCGGGTATCGGTGGCAGTCGCCAACCACGCTTCCCAGAAGGCGTTCAAGGAGAAGAAGGAGGAGGTGGTGTGGATGAATTATTGACACTTACTCGACCCCCGCTCCCTTCACCGCTCGTACAGTTCCAGCGGCAGCCCGTCCGGGTCGGCGAAAAACGTGAACCGCTTGCCGGTGTACTCGTCCACCCGAATCAGCCACAGCCTCGCCGATGGCGGCGACCTCGAACGCGAAGTGTCGCAGGCCGCACGCCTCCGGGTAACTCGCCCGCTTCGGCGGGTTCGGGAAGCTGAACAACTCGATCTGCGTCCCGTCCGGCAGTCGCAGGTCGAGTTTGTACGAGTCCCGCTCGGCCCGGTGGACCTCGGCGACGACCTCCAGGCCGAGGACTTCGGTGTAGAACTGTTTCGACCGCCTGTAATCCGAGCAGATCACGGCGACGTGATGGGCGCGCAGGATGTTCATGTCTCGCTCCCTGGGAATCCGTCGGCGGTCCTCACGTTCGCCACTCCCCCTCGGCAGTACCATCGGGACTCGCCAGCACGACTTTGTAGCCGTCGAGATCACGAAGCCAAATCTCCCAATGATTCGGGCCTCCGTCACCTTCGGGCGGGTTTCTGTGGCGGGGCGTGACGATCTCTGCGCCCATCGCCTCGGCCCGTGCAACGACATTCTCGAAGTCGTCAACCTCGAACCAGAGGAGCAGGCCGTTCCCCGGCGTGTCGTCGGGGTCGCCGATCCGCCCGTGGTGATGCTCCTCCTCCCAACGGTGCAGTTGCAGGACCAACTGACCGGAGTGGACGAGCCGTTCGTAGTTCGGCCCGCCGTGTGCGCTGTCGCAGCCGAGTAACCGCTGATACCACCGGCTGCTCGCCTCCACATCCCGCACGCAAATCAACGGCTGGGGTCGCATCCTGTAACTCCGTCACTGTTCCCATTCCCGTAGTGGACGGCCAGCCATACGGTCGGCTCGTCCGGGGTCGTCCACTCGACCCGGTGCTTCCGGTGCGCCGGGATGTTCACGGAGTCGCCGGGCATCATCTCCAGCGTCTCGTCCACGAACTTCAGCTTCGCCGCCCCGGTCAGCAACACGACCCACTCGTGTTGTTCCTGATCGTACCAGAACCCTTCGGGCGAGGCGTGGCCGTGCGAGACGATGCGCTCGATGCGCACGTCGGCGGCTTCGAGCAGCGTGGTGACAAGTTCGGCGGGGAGTCGGGTCGGGAGGGCGGCGAAGAGGTTGACGGTTGC
>JBBRUO010000590.1:0-3948 GCA_038247725.1 Gemmatales bacterium | reverse complement strand
TACACCCGCGTCGGACTGCCCGCCGTCGTCACCTCCGCCGGACAATCCTTGGCCGTCCAGGTGATCGGCAGGGTGCCGGTGGCGAACGCCTTCAGCACCGCCTTCCCCTCGTCCTCGACCAGTCGCCGGAGCGTCTCGCCGCTCATCGCCACCGGGGTCAGGTGCTTGAGATCCGCCGCCGCCCGGTCGAAGTGGGTGCCGCCGCCGTTGACCCGACAGGCCATCTCCCGCGCCCCCACGCTGACCGTCCGCTCGGCCCGGTCCAGGTACCCGTCGATGACGGTGCGACTTCCCGTGGCGGCTCCGTGCCAGCGGACGCGCTTGACCGTAAGCCGGCCGTTGACGGTCAGGACGGTGTACTCCCGCCGCCCTTTCCCGCGGAGCGTCTTACCCGACTCGACTTCCTTCGGAGGGGGAAAAAGCGGCTTCCGCCGCGTCGGTCCGCATCTGGATTCCGGCCTCGTAGGCGTGCTCGCGGAGGTCGGCGAACAGGTGGAAGACGGTCATCTCGCTGGCGGCGATGACGTACCCGTCGGGGGCGGTGTTGATGGCGTCGGCGACCCGGCCGAGGACGGCCTCGACCCGTTCGCGGAGGGCGACGACGTAGGCGGCGCGGTCGAATTGGGGCATCGGTTCCATCGGCGGCAACTCCAGGTGGGGCGCGGGGATGCACCCAGTCTGACCCACTGCCACCCGACGCGCCAGAAAGATTTGCCAGACACTTGTCGATACCCGACCGCACGTTGGCCGTCCGCTCTACGGGCCAGGTTTCCCTTCGGAGCCCGTCTTGCTTCCCGGCGCGTCCAGCGACGGGAGTTTACTCATCTGCCTCCGTGCCTCATCCCGATGCAGGTGGTAGTAGTGACGAATCATTTCACTGTCGCGGTGGCCGAGGAACGCCATCAACACCTGCTCGGACACTCCGCTGTTCGCGGACACCGAGCAGAAGAAGTGTCGGAACGAGTGCAAGCGACCGTCCGTGATCCCCGGTGCGTCCGCGACCGACGGGAACGACTTCGCCAGGGGGGCCAGCACGTCCCGGGTGAGCACCTTCCGGACGGTGTCCGGCTTGAGCTTGCAGCCGCGCGAGCCGTGAAACACGCGGCCGTCGGGGTGGCGCGGGAGGCGTTCCAGGATGGGGCGAAGTTCGTCATGGATGGGTAGCGTGCGGTCCCGGTGCGACTTCGTCGATCGCGCCTCGTGCCGCGTCGACTTTCGACTCCGTCGGGTGGTGTCGGTGAGCCTCAAGAGGCCCTTGTCCAAATCGATGTCCACCCACCGAAGCGCCGCCAGTTCGCCGATCCGGAGACCGGTGAACGAGAGCGCCACCACCACGTCCGCGAGCCAGTGCAGCCGGTCGTTCGCCCGACAGTGGGCCAGAATGGCTCGTACCTGATCCGGGGTGTAACAGTAAGTGCTGGTCCCGGTCGGTTTCTTGAGAGGCAGTCGGAAATTGTTGGTCGCCGACAGCAACCCCTCCTCGATCATCCACTTCAGCGCTTGTTTGACGACGGTCAACTCGATGTACTGCGTCTTGTCGTGGTAGTCGTGGTCCTCCAGCCACCTGCCGTAGCGGCTCAGGACATCCTTATTCACACCCTGCCAGTCTCGAATCCCGGCGTGCGTCGCGAACCGGATGAACTTGTCGAACACGGCCTTGTACCGCTTCACGGTGTTGGGCGACGCACCTCCCTGGATGGTCGGACGGGCGACGTGCGCCAGGTACCGCGTTCGGCCCTCGTCGAGCGGCAACAGGTCGTCGGTCGCGGCCTTCAACACCGATGCGTCGGCCAGCCCGACCTCAACGGCCTTGACCCGATCGAGCTGCCGGACCCGGTCGAGGGCCTCCGTTCGGTCGCGAGTGCCGAGCGAGTGGCGTCCGAGGTCGGGAGTGTTGCCGCGACCGTCGGCGTAATAGACACCGGCACGAGCGCCGACCAGCCAGACGAAGTACTCGCCGGTCACGCGATTCTTGTTGGTTTTGCGGGGCAATTGGCACCGTTGTTAATGGGGAGAGGTTCTGCTAAACTGGTTTCGACCACTTGGGTCGCGGTCCGCGTGACGGGTTTTGCGGAGGACCGGATCGAGAGGGGCTCGGAGCGTCCGCGCCCTCGGCCTGTGTCGCGAGCCGGACCACCCGCTCGATCGCCTCGGGTGGGAATACGATCCGGTGTCGTGGGCCGCCGGGTTGGTGGCCGACGATTACGCGTTTCTTGACGAGTCGTCGGATGGTGCTGACCGAGAAGGTGGTCGCCGCGGACAACTCCTCGATGGTCAGGTAGCGGCCGCCCCGTTCCGGCGCGCCGGCGTCTTGGGAGACGGGACTGGACTCGCCGTATTGGGATGCTTCGATTGCCGTCATGACCGGGTCACCAGCCGCTATCAGTCCGACCGGGTTGGCCCCATGCCATTCGGCTCGGTGACTCCGATTGAATCGGGTGCGACCTGGCCTTGCGAGGGAAAGACTCCAAGAAATCCTTCCCCCAAACGTTGCGGAGAGCCCCGGAGGGAGACTCCATCGGAGGGTGACTGGTATGGCAGACGCGGAGACAGTCTCGTCGTCAAGTCACCCGGAATGGGACGCTTTCGCCGCGCGTCATTTTGGGATGCCCTCGCTTGCGCTCGACCCGCTGTACTCCTTGAGTGAAGAGTTGATCAACGCGATCCTCGATACCGCCCCGCAATTCTTTACAGCCGATCAGGTGGCGTTCGAACGCGACTTGGCGCGAACGGCCGACATCGGCTTCTTTCTGCACTCGCCACTTGGCTCCTCTCACGAGACCGCAACGGCACTCGAAAAAAGGCAAACGGACTCCGCGAATGCAATCCGCGACCTCTTGGCCGAGGAATTGCGAGGCCGTGGTGCTGATGCGGAGGACTGTCGGGCGTTCGCCGAAAACGACGGAGACCAAGCCGAGCGGACCCGGTCCCGGCAGGCCGCCTACGCGGGGTGGTTGGTGCTGAACGCGACGTACCACGCCGAGCTCCGGGGCTTCCGCGAGCGGTGGGAGGGGACTGTCCGCCTAGCCGGTCGATTTCCTCGGCTGCCAACGTGGTTCGGGGCAGACCCCCTCGATCGTCGCGGGCTTTCCCCCGCCTTCCTGACCGACAGTTACCAGTTCTTCGCCCGCTGGGGTCTCGACACGCTTCTGACCTGGGACTGGCCCGTGCCGATGGAACCGGACCTAAACGTCGGCCTCCGGCAGAACATGGACCTCCTTTCCCCGGCCGGCGCAGTTCTGTTCCTCCCGTGGTACTTGCTGCGTGGCGGGGTGCTGGATCTGAAGGCGGTGATTGACAACTGTCGACTGGCGTCGCCCCCGGAGCATCTCCACGGGTGGGTAAACAAGCGGGGGGATCGTTTGGAAGGCGTCGGAGACGTGCGATACGCCACGCTCCTCTTGCTGTATCGCTTCGGCGAATTGGCACTCCGGCGGCGCTACGCCGACGCCTGCGCGGGCAACCAACATCGGCTCGATCTCGCGCTCGCGAGCGTCATCGGACGCCAATGCGATACGGTCAAGAAGCTCCGCCACGAACTGCGGCAGACGCTCGAGGAGGCGGCGCTCATTTAACTTGAAGACGAGTCGAGAATCGCGTGAGGGCTTCTTGCGGCCGCCGATCACGAAACGCCAACCGAAAAGTCCGCGCGATCACTTTCCTTGTGACTCCGTCGTGGTGCCTGTGGCCGCGACTGACGGACGTGGATCGCGGAGGCTAGCGGATCCCGTTCTTCTCATGATGGCGCGATTCCGGGTGAAATTGAGCGCCCGCACTGCGGTGGCCGTCAAGTCAAACGACTTCACCTCCAGGGCTGCTCATCGGTTGAGGTTGGCGAAGTTGGGCGACTGAGGTATCGGGTTGTCTCCACGCACGGAGCCCGCTGATGCCCGCCCTCTCGCTGCTCGACCGTCTGGCCGAACTGACCGACCCGCGCGACCGCAAGGG
>JBBRUO010000589.1:0-3951 GCA_038247725.1 Gemmatales bacterium | reverse complement strand
GTGATGGACACCCTCCGGGAGGTAGTCCGCGAGTGCCACCTCCGGAGAAGGAGGCCATCCCGAGCGAGCGCCGGCCGCGTGGAGAGGCAGACGGTGAAGGCGTGGCCGAATTGAAGTGGCCAGCGTCACATCAAGTTGAGGGTGCCCCGCGTGACGCCGAGTTGGTTCACCGCCCGCAGGTGCCGCCAGGTGTCGCGGCCGTCGTCGGTGCCGGCGATCACCCGGCGGTAGCGGTCCACCAGAGGGGCGATCTCCTCCGGCTTCTCCCGCAGCAAGTCGACACGGAACCAACGGACACCGAGCGCCCGCATCCGCCTGACGTACTCCGCCGCCGACTGCGGCACGCTGTTGAACACCGTGTTCCGGCAGCCGGTGTCGGGCAGCACGGGGAAGCTCGCGCCGACGCGGTCGCGCAGTTCGACGGCGTGCCGGTCGCACGGCCGGCCGCAATCGGTGTGATCCTTGCCCTTCGACAGGAACGCCGCGAACACGCAATGCTCCATGTGGAACATCGGCATGTGTTGATGGATGACCGGCTCGAACCGGGTCGCGTCCGCCTTCGTGAGCATGGCCGCCAACTGTTGCCAGTTCAGGTCGAAGCTCGGCACGACCCGCGACAGCCCTTCGGCGAAGTACAGGTCCGCCGTGAGTTCGTTCGCCACGTTCAGGCTGAAGTCGCCGACCAGTTCCGCGTTCGGCAGTTGCTCACGGAAGTAGCTCAGACCGCCGAGGTTCCGCACCAGCACGACATCCGGTTCGGCGCGGACAACGAGCGACTGAAAGCCATCCTCGCCGGGCTTCCAGACGCGGTTGGTGGCGAGGCCGATGCGCACTCCGACGGCGCGGGCCAGCGCCACCGCGTCGCGGTATTTGCGAAGGTCTTCGAAGTCGGCGTACACCACGGCCGGACGAAGCGGCAACGCCGCTTCGAGCTGAGCGAGCGTGCGGACGAGGAGGGTGAGGTATTGCTGGTCCCCCCCCTCCCCCGGCGGGAGGGGGGTTAGGGGGGAGGGGGAATAGCAAAGACACATCAGGCGAGGGGACCAGAACGTGTCTTCGCACGCTCTCCCGCTTCTCCGTCAACTCCGCGCTCGCGGCTCGTCGCAGCTCATTCATGACGCTCTTCGGCACGATCACACCGGCCGGCAGGTTCACCAGCACGTCACCCAACTCGAACGGCGTATCCCCCAGCCGCCCCAACTGATCGCGGAGTTCGTCCGGCGTGGTCGGGCGCTTGGTCGCAGTTTCTAGCGGGCCGGGCCACATCGTCGCCACTGACAAGCCGTGGTCTGTGGACAACGTCAGCGTCACCGCGCCGCCGAGGGTGCCGGCCACCACCGCCCGCACCCGTTCGCGGTGGACCGTGCGGTCTTGCGAGTACGTTTGCGTCAGCCGCTTCTTCAGCTCCGGGTCGTCGGTCTTCCACACGTCGCAGCCGAGGGGGATGCGGGCGAAGTCGATCGTACCCGCCTCGAAACCGAGTTCCACGTTCGCCGCCGACTTCGCCGTCACCCGCCAGACCCGCCCGCCGGGTTCGTTCGCCTCCGGGGTGCCGATGTCGAACAGCACGCCGTCGCCGGGGCGGACGAGTTCCTCCACCGGCAGTTTCTCGGCGAGGAGGATCATCACCCCACTTTTGCTGAAGCCCGTCACCTTGCCAAGCCTCACGCCCCGGCTCTTGGGGAACCGCCCGCGTACCAACTTCTGGTGGTCGTTGCCGTCGAGGAAGCCGTGCGTCAGCCCCCGGCTGAACGTCTGCGCCAGATCAAGTTCGTCCTTCCGCGGCGGCTTGAACTCCTGCGCCGCGAGCGCCGCATCAATGGCGGTGCGGTACGTCTTCGTGGTGGCCGCGACGTACGGCCCGCCCTTCAACCGGCCTTCGATTTTGAAGGAAATCACGCCGGCTTCGATCAGCGGCCGAATGAGTTCATACGCGGCGAGGTCTTGCGGGCTGAGCAGGTACGCCTTGTCGCCCAGGTCGCGCTTCTCGCCGTCCACGACCATCTCGTAGGGCAGCCGGCACGCCTGCGCGCACTGCCCCCGGTTGGCGCTACGGCCGCCGAGGGCTTCGCTCGTCAGGCACTGGCCGGAGTACGCCACGCACAACGCTCCGTGGACGAACACCTCCACGGGTGTCTCGGTGCCGGCCGTCACCTTGCGGATTTCGTCCAGGCTCAGTTCGCGAGCGAGAACCACCCGTTCGACACCGAGGGCGCGCACGAAGGCGATGCCGCGCGGCTCGGTGAGCGTCATCTGCGTGCTGGCGTGGACGGGCAGCGTCGGGGCGAGTTCGCGGATGAGCCGCACCAATCCGAGGTCTTGCACGATGACGGCATCGACGCCGGCGGTCGCGCAGGCGACGACGAACCGCCGGGCTTCGTCGAGTTCGTCCGAGAAGATGAGCACGTTCAGGGTGACGAAGCCGCGTACGTTGCGGGCGTGCAGGAACCGCATGACTTCGGGCAGTTCCTCGACCGTGAAGTTGTGCGCGCGGGCGCGGGCGTTGAACGCTTCCAGGCCGAAGTAGACGGCATTCGCGCCGTTGGCGACGGCCGCGCGGAGGGCGTCCCAGTCGCCGGCGGGGGAGAGCAGTTCGGGGGTCGTGCGGTTCATGCGGGAATTGTAGCCGGTGGGCGAATGGTCACACGGCCAACTCGACGTCTTGAACCAATCCCTTGCGATTTCACAGCTTTTCGCCTTCCCCGCCCTTCCTAAAGTCGATTTCATCAAAGTCGCCGTGTTCGATGGGACGATGTGACGGACAATGACTTCCGTTGCTCCGCCCCGGACCCCGCCCGTCATGACCCTCTTACCGCGACTGATCGGGTACGTCGCGCTGCTGGCGGCGGTCGGTTGCCAGACGGCTCCGGTGGCGGCGGATCGCGTCACGGTCGCCGCGCAGCTCGTGCCCCGAATGGGCCAGACGCTGCCCGACTTCACCACACCCGGCCAGTTCATCTTGCCGCCCGGTGCGTCCCTCGACGACGGCGTGACCGAAGACGAAGCCCTCGCCATCGCCCTGTGGAACAACGCCGCGTTCCAGGAGTTGCTGGCCGACCTCGGCGTCGCGCGGGGGGATTTGATCCAGGCCGGACTGCTGCCGAACCCGGAAGTGCTTTACTTCTTCAGCGTCCCGAACAAGCCGTTTAAATACGCCCTGGAGTTCCCCCTGGAAGCGCTGTGGCTGCGGCCGATTCGGGTGGCGTCGGCCGCGGCCGAGTCGGCGCGGGTGGCCGACCGATTGGCGCAGGCCGGCCTCGACCTGATGCGGGACGTGCGGCAGGCTTACGCCGATGTGCTGCTGGCCGAGGCCCGGCTGGACGTGGCCAAGAAGACGGTGGAACTACGAAACGACATCCGCGGGTTCGCCGAGAAGCGGCTGAAGAACGGCGACATCTCGGAACAGGAGGCCGCCACCGCCCGCATCGACGCCCTGCAAGGCGAACAGGACGCCACCCGCGCGGCGTTCGACGTGCCCATCGCCGAGGAGCGGTTGCGGAACCTGCTGGGGATGGGGCCGATTCGCGTGCCGCTCGCGCTGGACCCGACGCCGCTCCCCCCGCCGCTGGAACAGTCCGCCGACGCGCTGGCCGCGGAAGCGATGGCCACCCGGCCCGACGCGTCCGCCGCCACGAAAGCCGTCGCCGCCGCCGAGGAGCGGGTTCGCCTGGCCAAACTCGGCTGGGTGCGGTTCCTGGGGGTTCTCGACGCCTCCAGCGGCCGCGCCACGGGCCACGAGTTCGGCCCGGCCTTCCGCGTCACGCTGCCGATCTTCAACCAGAACCAAGGCGGCATCGCCCGCGCCGAGGCGGAGTTAGATCGGGCGCGGCGGAACCAACTGACGGTGGCCAACCAGATCGTCCTGGACGTGCAGCGGGCGTACCTGCAATACCAACAGGCGACGGCCGAGATGGCCGCGCTGAAGACGACCGTCCGGCCGGAGGTGGAAGC
>JBBRUO010000588.1:0-3956 GCA_038247725.1 Gemmatales bacterium | reverse complement strand
GTGACGCCGGGCGGCGGCGCGAGGTCGAAGATGGGGGTGCCGGTGGCCCGCAACGTGACGCCCTGGTACGCCGCCGGCATGTACCCGCTGCTCCAGTTCTTCGCGCCGGAGATCGGCCCGCCGGACTTGTCCAACATGACGACGAAGCCGGGCAGGTTCTCGTTCACGCTGCCCAGGCCATACGTCACCCACGAACCCATGCACGGCGACCCGGACAGCAACTTGCCGGAGTTCATCATCAGCATGGCCGACCCGTGGACCGGGCTTTCGGCGTACATGGTGTGAACGAAGGCGATGTCATCCACCCGCTGGCCGAGGTGCGGGAACAGGTCCGACACCCACTTGCCACTCTTGCCATACTGCTTGAACTTCCACTTCGGCTCGACGATGCGGCCGCCGTCCCGCTTGCCGCCGCGGCCGAACGTCTTCACCTTCACCGTCTTGCCGTCCATGCCGATCATGTTCGGCTTGTAGTCGAACGTGTCGATCTGGCTCGGCCCGCCGTACATGAACAGGAAGATGACGGCCTTCGCCTTCGCCGGGTGCATCGGCTCCTTGGCGGCCATCGGGTTGACCAGGGAGCGGGGCGGCGGGCCGTCGTTGGCGAAGGCGCTGCTGCCGGGGAAGCCGTCGCGGGACAGCAACCCGGTGAGGCCGAGGCCGGTGAACCCGGCCCCCGTCTCCCAGAAGAACTCGCGGCGGGTGCGGCGACAAAACTGTTGCGGGGTGTGCATGAGTATTGACGTGGGTAGGGGTAGGTGAAGTTATTTAGCCAACTCGGCGCGGAACTCATCCAGCGTCGGTGCAGAGTAGGCGAAACGGAGCAACCGCTTCAGCCGGGCCTGATCCGCCACGAGGCGAATGGACGCGAAGACATCCGCCGGCACCGTACCGAAATGCTCTTCGAGGAATTCCATCAAGTCGGCGCGGCGCGTTTCCAACTCCTTCTCCATGAACAACTCGGTGAGTATCGGGGATTCGATCATGTTGCCATCCCTCTTGAAGATGCGTTTGAGCAGGTCCGGGTCGAGCGCCAAGCCGCCCAGTATTTGCGTGACGGCCAACAGGTTCACCCGCGTGTTACCGACAGTCTTCTCGTCGATCACGTCGCGGCACTGCTGAAGGATCACTTCCGGCGGGCCGTCGATGCGGGTGAGCGGCACCCACGGGGCGAGGCCGGGGTCGGTCAGCGGCAGGAAGTTCGTGGCCGCCAACTCCCACAGGTTCACCACCCGCCAGTTGGCCGTCAGTCCGGTGCCGCCGAGCGGGCTGGTCGCGGCGAACGTCGGCGACACCACCACGCTCCCCCGCTGGCACAGAGTCAGCGTCACCACTTCCGGCACGCGCCCCCGGTTCAGGTACGTCATCAGCACGTCGTCGAACAGCGCGGTGGGGATGCGGTTGTCCGGGTAGGTGTTGATCTCGATGAGGTACACCACCGAGTCCGGGTGGCCGAGCAACACCACTTCGACCAACCCGTCCGGCAGTTGCCGGGATTGTACCACCTCGCCCGGCATCGGGCGGAACGACACCAAGTCCGTCACCCCGGCCAACCGCAGGATGGCGTCGGAGTAGTTCTCGATGAGCCACTTGCTACTGGCATCGTACCGCTGCCGCATCGGGTCAGTTCCAAACTTCCAGGAGGAGACCGGGCACGAGCGTGAAGTCGCGGGCATTACGGGTCACGAGCGTCGCGTTGTGGGCAATCGCAATGGCCGCGATGCGGAGGTCGTTGGTGCCGATGCGAATCTTTGCCGCCCGCCACGCCAGGAAGAGAGAATGCGAGACGGAGGTATACGGTAGGATTCGCAGGGACGCGACATCGCTGATCGCTTGCCAGAGGAAATCGTAGGCCTCGGGCAGCGAAACCTTTCCGCGACCGGCTTCGGCTTGGCGGATCGTGTTCAACTGTCCTCGAATCGCTTCCCCGGCGGTGACGATGGTGATCGCTTGTTCGTCGCGGGGGACTGCCGACGCGCGGGCCACCACCGCCGGCACTTCGTCCATCAAGTCGGAAAAGCTGTCGGTGTCGAAGATCGTCATTCGGGGAACTCCCTCGCCTTCTCCTCGTCGCGCAAGCGGTACGCTTCGGCCGCGATTTCTCGCCAACTCTTGCGGTATCCCACCGGGCCGCGCCCCACGAGGTCGGTGACCGCGACCGGCGTCATGTCGATGGTGACCAACTCGCCCGCGCTCTGCCGGCGGGCCAACTCCGCCTTGAGCGCGTCGATGGCCGCCGGCTTGGTCTCGCCCACCGCGTTCACTTCCGGCGAGCCGAGGATGCACGCCGTGAATCGACCGTCCTGCGGCGTCACTAAGACGGAAGCAGTCATTTCCATCCCCTCCCGTTCGGGTTCAATCCAGATACACGAACTCGTTCGTGTTCAACAGCAAGAGCGCGTATTGCGCCAGCGCCTTCGCGTCGTCCAGGTTATGCTTCGCCTTCAACTCCGCGATGAACGCCACGTCTTTCGTCACCTCGGCGACGGTGGCGGCGCGGCCGGTGGTCAGGCGGACGCCCCGCGCCACCTGCTTCGCCACGTCGCCGGGAAACTCTTTCGCCAGCCGGCCGGCCAGGGCCACCGCCTGTTCGTTGGTGAACTCGCCGTTGAGCATCCCCAACGCCTGCGTCGGCACGGTGGTCGTGTACCGAACCGGGCAACTGTTGTCCGCGTCCGCCTGATCGTGGGCGATCAAAATCGGCACTTGCAGCGACCGCTTGACGTGGGCGTAGATGCTGCGGCGGTTGCCGGCCTCCGGCTTGCCCGCGTCGTAGTGCCAGTTCGACCCCGGCACCGACTGCCCGGCCAGCACCTCACGCGGGATCTTCGGGTACACACTCGGCCCGTACAACTCGCGGTTCAACTGGCCGCTCACGAGCAGGATCGAATCGCGCACCTCCTCGGCCGTCAGCCGGCGGGCGTTGAACCGCCACATGAGCGTGTTCTGCGGGTCGGCCGTCAGGTTCGCGTCCGTGGCCTTGGACGACCGCTGATACGCCGCGCTGGTCATCAGCAGTTTGTGCATCCGCTTCAGGGTCCAGCCGCCTTCGACGAACTCGGCCGCCAGCCAGTCCAAGAGGGCCGGGTGAGTGGGCGGTTCGCCGAACTTGCCGAAGTCGTTCGACGTGGGGACGATGGCCTTGCCGAAGTGGTGCTGCCACAGGCGGTTGACCATCACGCGGGCGGTCATCGGGTTCTCCTTCGACGCCAGCCAGTTGGCCAGCACCGTCCGCCGTCCGCTGGTCGTCGCGTCATTCGCCGGGGCGGGGATGGCCGGGTCCGGCAAATTCAGGATCGCCGGGAAGCCGGGCTTCACCTCCGCCCCCAGCGCGTGCGCGCTGCCGCGGATGTTGACGAACGTGGCCGGCGGGTTCACCTCGCACAGATTGACGCCGAGGGCGAACTCCTGGTTCGGCGACGGCTTCCGCTTCAGGTCATTGATTTCGCGGTTCAGCCGCGCCCGCTCCCGCGTCTGCGGCGGGGTGGCGAACTGCGGGATCTTCTTCAGCACCTCCGGCCGCCCCGCCCCCTCCGACGCCCGCTGGTCCGGGGCCGGCATCAGCTTGATGACCTCGTTTTCCAAGGCCGTCAACTGCCGGGTCAGGTCTTCGATCTTCACCTGCCGTTCGACCAACTCCTTCTCGTACAGCTTCCGCTTCTCCGCCGACGTGATGTCGATCAGGTTGAAGCGGGACCGCGGGTCGCGGCTCTCGGAGTACTCGCGGATGTCGCGGAAGAAGGCCACCATCTTGTAGTAATCCGTCTGCGGGATGGGGTCGCCCTTGTGGTCGTGGCAGCGGGCGCAGTTGAGCGTCATGCCGAGGAACGCCTGCCCGGTGATGGTGACGAGGTCGTCGAACCCGTCGAACCGCGCTTGCAACCGGTCGGCCGGCTCGTCGTCCCACACGCCCAGCCGGTAGAACCCGGTGGCGATCATCTCCTCGGACCCGGCGG
>JBBRUO010000587.1:0-3968 GCA_038247725.1 Gemmatales bacterium | reverse complement strand
GGCCAGTTGTGACCGTGTCTTTCTTGTTAGCCCGAAGCGCGAGCGAGGGGCGAACCACTTCGGGGCCAGTTGTGACCGTGTCCCCCATCGACCCACGCCCCTCGCTGGCGCTTCGGGCTAACAAAACGGAAGCTCACCCCCCCCTCGCGCGGTCTCGCCGTCACTCTTTCTTGTTAGCCCGAAGCGCGAGCGAGGGGCGAACCACTTCGGGGCCAGTTGTGACCGTGTCCCCCATCGCCCCACGCCCCTCGCTGGCGCTTCGGGCTAACAAAACGGAAGCTCACCCCCCCCTCGCGGGGTCCCGCCGTCACTCCGGCACGACCAGCGGCGTCGGCCCCAGTGTGACCACCGTGAACCCGGCCGCCGGGTACTTGTCCAGGTAGCCGAGGATGGCCGCCGGGGTGAGGCCGTCGATGGCCGTCTGAATCTCGTCGAACGTCCGCACCCGGCTCAGGTAGAACCAGTCGGTCGCCAGCGACCCGGCTCGCGCCGACGTCGATTCCTGCTGCATGATAAGGCTCGTCTTCAGCCCGGCCTTCACCCGCTCGATCTCTTCGTCCGACACGCCGTCCTTGAGCCGCCGCAGCTCGCCGATGGTCACATCGAGCGTTTCCTGGGCCTTCTCGGTCCGGGTGCCGGCGTAGCACACCACGGCCGCACGGTCCTTCACGAGGTCGTAGCTGGCCGACACCGAATAGCACAGGCCGCGCTTCTCCCGCACCTCGGTGAACAGCCGCGAACTCATCCCGCCGGACAGCACGTTGATGGCCCCCCGCGCCGGGTAGAAGTCCGGGCTGCCGAACGGGGCGCTGGGGAAGGCGATGCCGATCTGCGTCTGGTTCGTGTCCTTCTCGATATGCCCGGACGCGCGGGAACTGGGCACCAGGGGGCCGACCGGGTCGGCGGTGCCGGTCCAATCGGCGAACAGCCGGCCGACCTGCTCCTTCAGCGGCTCCCACTCGATCTTCCCGGCGACGGACAGGATCGCCCCGTTCGGCCGGAACCGCGCCGCGTGGAACGCCTTCACCGCTTCTGGCGTGACGGCCGCGATGCCCTCGGCGGTGCCGTAGTGGTTGCGGTTGTACGGCGACGGGTGGTACCGCCGCTTCAGTTCCAGCAGGCACAGGTCCGACGGCGAATCTTCCAGCCCTTGCAAGTCCTGGAGGGCGAGTTCCTGACACGGTTCCACTTCGTCGGCGGGCAGCCACGGGTTGCGGATCACGTCGGCGCACAACTCCAGCACGGCGGGCAGGTTGCGGGCGAGGGTGCCGGCGGACAGGGTGATGTTGAACGCCCCGCTCGATTCACTCCGATCCGCGCCGAGGTTGTCCAGCGCCAGGGCGAGGGCCTTGCTGTCGAGTTTCCCGGCCCCGCGGCTGAGCAGTTCGGCCACCACCCCGGACAGCCCCAGCGTGTCGGCCGGCTCGAACGTGTACCCGGCCGGCACCATGAAATACATGGACGCCGAGCGGACGTGGTCCATCCGCTCGGCGAGCAGGGTGAGGCCGTTCGGGAAGGTGTGTTGGGAAACCTGTTGCGGCACGGGAGCATCCTGGGTCGGGCGTGGGGAAGTGGTCGATTATACGCGTGCTGACCAGCCGTGGCGGTGGCACCACGGGAAGGTAAAATGCGGGGGGGGGATTGATGAAGAATTGAAGTGGAGGCGACATGCCAGTTGACTCTGCGTTTTTTTTTGGAGTAAGTCTGGACGCCCGATTGATTCGGGTTGTCCCTGACTCCGGCTTTGGAGGTGAATGCGATGCAACGGGTGACTCAACTGATGCTCGTCTTGACTGCGACGGGTGTCATGTCGGGAGGCGGTGTCGTCCACGCGGCTGCTCCGGTGGCGACGATCACCCTCACCAACGGAGGCTATGTTCCGCCTGGGGGCGGGGCGGTCGGCACCTTCAACGCAGGCGGAACCTGGCAGATGGGCGCGGGACAGATCTTCTCGAAGGTCAAAGTCGATTTTGAAGAGCAACTGGCTGGTCAGGCGAACTGGGTAGCGATCAACGGGAACACGACCGTAGCCTCCGTCCCTGGCGCGGGAGGGGCGGGGACGTACTCGGTCAGCATCACCTACACCAAGGTGCTCAACGCAAAGTACCGGATGAAAGCGACGCTGTTCCGAAGCGGGAACGGCGGCGCGATTTCCGTGGCCACATCGCCGGCGGGCAACGGTTGGCTCGATGTGACGCCGTGAGCGGCGGGACTGTACTCGACCGAAACCGCAAACTAATCTGTCCGGTTCGGCGTTCCAACTACGGCCGACACTCCGCATCCCATTGGGAGACCGACATGGTCAAGCGCGCCGCCTTCAGCCTGATCGAACTGCTCGTCGTCGTCGCCATCCTGGCGCTGCTGATAGCGCTAACCCTGCCGGCCGTCCAGAAGGTGCGGGAGTCGGCCGCTCGTGTCAAGAGCGTCAACAACCTCAAGCAGATCGTGCTGGCAACCCACAGCTTCGCGGCGGCCAACGAGGATCGGCTGCCGACGCTAACCAGCCTGACGGCGAACAACATCACCCAGCCGGGCGTGTACGACACTCCTTTCTACGCCATCCTTCGGCACATCGACGGGGAAACTGTGCCGCCGGACGGCTTCTCGCCGTACAGCGAGGAGTACGGCCGGCACTGGACGCCGCGGAAGGTCTACGCCAGTCCGGCCGATCCGACGCTCCACTACTTCGTGCCGAACTCGCCCCCGCCGTGCAGTTACGCGGCAAACATGTTCGTGCTCGAGGGATCGCCGCGCCTCACGGCATCGTTCACGGACGGCACCTCGAACACGATCGCCTACGTCGAACGGTTCTATCGCACGTTCGAACTTGGGGTGCCGTTCGGGGACCAGCCCGCTCTGCGAAACCACATGTGCAACTCGTACGACTGGCAAGATTCAAACTATCGGCCACTGGACGGAAGGGGCGGCGGCAGCCCGTACGTTCTCGGAGGCACCCGAAGGGCTGGGTTCGCGGATCGCGGATATCTGAATGACGTGTTACCGATCACCACCATCGATAGCGGCGTCCCTGTGACGCGGGGGTCGGTGCCGAACCTCACGTTCCAAGTTCGGCCATCGGTGGATGACGCTTGGAGTGGGATTCCGCAAACGCCATTCTCAGGCGGGTTGCCGACGGCCATGTACGACGGCAGCGTCCGCACTCTGTCCTACAGCATCGAGCCGAAAGCCTTCTGGTCGGCCGTTACCGCTGCGGGTGGCGAAGTCACCTCCCTCGATTAACCCCTCACGCCGCCGCGAGGTAGGTCGATTTGGTGGCGCGGAAGCCGAACTTGCGGTACAGCCGGACGGCAGGGGTGTTCTCGGCGGTCACGTCGAGGGCGACCGTCCGCGCGCCAGCTGCCGCGAACCCGGCCACCGCCCGCGCCAGCAGCACCGCCCCCAGCCCCCGCCCGCGACTCTCCGGCGTGACGCCCAGGTTCTGGATCACCCCGACGCCGGTGTCGTGCAACACCCCCTGCACCGTGCCGCAGTACCCGTCCGGTCCGGCGATGAGCCACGTCGCGCGGGGGCAAAACCCCTGGCAGTCGCGGATCGCCCGCATGAGCAGCCGGCAACCGGTGACGCTGGCCAGGTTGGGGAACAACACGGTGTCCAACTCCTCGACGAAGCTGCGGTATTTCACGTCCCCGTGGACGTCCACGTGCCGTTCATCCCACGGCACGACGAAGTAGCCGGGCGGCGGTGGCAACGGTTCCGCCGGCCCGACCAGTGGCCGTTCCATGCGGTATCGCTTGTAGTGCCGGACGACGGTGGTCATGGCAAGCCGACGCGGGAGTGAGTCCGTCCGCGACTACTTTACGAGTTCCGCGCGTGGCACAGCCGTTCACTCCGCAGGTGTCGCCGGGGGTCTGGCAAAACTTTCTGGCGGTCGGCAGTTCTGGCTCGGCTGGAGGTTGATGAAGACCTCACCCCCCGGCCCCCTCTCCGTCCCGGAGAGGGGGCCGGGG
>JBBRUO010000586.1:0-3969 GCA_038247725.1 Gemmatales bacterium | reverse complement strand
TCCGGCGGCATGTCGAATCCCACACCGCCGAGGTAAGCCCGGATGCCAAGGTGGTCGCGCGGGGTGGCGCCGAGGTCGAAACCGCGCTCGCGCAGGGCGATGGCAACGGCGCGATACATCCAGCCGGTGTTGAGCAGGCGGAAACGCAGAGCCTTCGCCAAGCCGATCGCGGCCGAGGATTTCCCCGACGCGGCGTATCCATCAATGGTGATGACCATGCCGTTAAGGTATGGCGAATGGGGCTGGGGCACCGTTCGATTTTGCAGGAATATTCACCGCGGGTCCAACGCGCGGAGCGTCACCGAAATCCGTCGGCCGGTGTACCGCGTCGATTTCGGCACGCCGTGTTTCCACACCCGGTTGGTCGCGTACGGCAACACGAAGACCGCCCCATTTGCAGCCGGGAAATCGCGTCTCACCGCGCCGTGTGTCAGTCGGAAGTTGCGCGTCTCACCGAAGGAAATCGTGACGATCGACGCGCCGGGAGCCATGCGCACGGTGCTGTCGCGGTGCGGGCCGATGTAGTGTCCGGGGCCGTCGGTACCGGCCCGCAGGCCGAACCGTCCGTCGGGGGTGGCCTCGGGGACGAGCATCGACGGCGACACCCAGGCGTCGGCCGATTCGTCCTGGCTACGGTACTGGCTACCGGCCTCCGGCCGATGAACCGAGCGTTCGTTCACCTCACGTCGGACCCGGAGTACGCGGATCAAGTCACGACGGCGAAAGGTGGGGAGTCGTCCTCCGCGTCCGGGCCAACGAAGCGGCTGCCGAGGGAATCGAGTTTTACCAGGCCAACCCGCACGTCTGGCTCGCCCGAGAAGTGCCGTCTCGGTTTTTGCGGATGGACGCCGATGCCCCCGTCTCACCACAGACTCGGCGTACCGCCGCCGTTGTGGTAGTTTGACTACGGAACAGGAGGCGAGCGAGTGAGCAACGAGAAGAAGAGACCCACATCCCGGAAACTCGTGCCGACGAACGCGGCCGTATCCGTCGTGCCGGCCGACCTCCTGACGGACGTTCGCGCCCTCATCGAGCAAGCCCGTGACGCCACTGCCCGTGCCGTCAACTCGGCACTCGTGCTCGTCTACTGGGGCATCGGCGACCGCATCCGCCGCGACATCCTCAAGAACAAGCGGGCCGACTACGGCGAACAAATTTTGCCGACGCTGTCGGCAAAATTGGTTCCGGAATACGGCCAGGGGTTTGGTGAGCGGAACTTGGCGCGGATGATCAAGTTCGCCGAGGTCTTCCCGAGCGATGAGATTGTCGGGGCACTGTCCCGACAACTGGGCTGGAGCCACTTCGTCGAACTCTTGCCCGTCCAGGACGGCCTCAAGCGGGACTTCTACGCCGAGATGTGCCGCGTCGAGCGGTGGAGCGTCCGCACCCTCCGGGACAAGATGAACGGCATGCTGTTCGAGCGGACCGCCCTGTCCAAGAAGCCCGCCAAACTCGCCGAACAGGAACTCGCCAAACTCCGCTCCGAAGACCAACTCTCGCCGGATCTCGTGTTCCGCGACCCGTACTTCCTCGACTTCCTCGGCCTGAACGACACGTACGCCGAAAAGGATCTGGAAGCCGCCATCCTCCGCGAGATCGAAGCGTTCCTGCTCGAACTCGGCGGCGGGTTCACGTTCGTGGCGCGGCAGAAGCGGATGGTCATCGACGGCAAGGACTTCGCCCTCGACCTGCTCTTCTACCACCGCAAGCTGCGCCGGCTCATCGCCGTCGATCTCAAACTCGGCGAGTTCGAGGCGGCCTTCAAGGGGCAGATGGAACTCTACCTCCGCTGGCTCGACAAGTACGAGCGGGAACCGGGCGAGGATGAGCCGCTCGGGATGATCCTGTGCGAGTCGGCGGGCGAGGAGCAGGTCGAGTTGTTGCTCCTCGGGGCGAGCGGTATCCGGGTGGCGACTTACCTGACCGAACTGCCCCCCAAGGCGATCCTCGAACAGAAACTCCGGGCCGCGGCCGAACGCGCCCGCAACCGACTGACCGACGGGAATCCGTGAAGCCGTTGGTTATGCGGAAATGATTCGGATCCACCCTTTGCAGGAGCCTGCGGTTCCCGCACCCTCCCTCATCACTTGTCCGCACACGACCTCGTTCGTTCGTAGACCGCCCATCGGTGCCAGCGGTCGGCGGAGGCATCCGCCGCGTCACTGCGGGAGAACGACGAACTGTCGATCCAATTCGCGACGAGCCGGTCGAAAGGCACGAGGCGTCCAACCCCTCCGACTCCCTCCGGTTCAGGCTGACATGGGGACACACGCCCGCCCAAGCAGCCGCACGCGAGGGACGGCAAACGGTGACAGTTCCAAATTGCAGTAAGTCAGGGTTGACACCGAATCCTGTCTTGCTACAATTTGGAACAGTTGCGATCCCTCACCACCCAAGGGCTTTCTCGTGCCGGCAAACGACGTGAGTTTCGGGTTCGATTTTCTCGACCCCCAGGACCAAAAGTGGATCGACCGCATCGTGAAGTACAAGCGGTCGAGGGCGTTGGGCGTGCCTCACGATTTGGTCCGCCACACCAAGCGGACCAAAGTAGGACAAGATTTCGTGTTGCCGTGCGCCCGCGCGTTCGTGGCCGATCAGCCCTATTCGGCTGCGCAAATCTGCGGATTACTCGGTGCCGGATGGACGCCACGCAAAGTCGCCAGTAAACTGAACAGCCTTGGCCGCGTTGAAGCGAAACATGGCGGAACCCGCGTTTTCGGCCGCCCCGTTGACGGTCAGTACACCCTGACCCAGAAGATGATCGACGCCCTGAACGACCCCACGATTTGAACCCCTTCCCAAACCGAGGAGAGCTACGATGAAACCAGAAAGTCAACTGAGCCCCACGTACCACAGAGTGAAATCGCTACTCGACTCCTCGTGGTAGGGAACCTACGGCGACCTAGCCGTCGCGGTCGGTCGCACCCGCCACTCCGGCCGCGTCATCGGCCGGCTCGTGAAGGGCTATGCGAAACGCAATCCGGGCTGGCCTCACATGCGGGTAGTGGCCAAACACAGCGGTCTACCTGCTTATCTCTAGTTTGTACACTGCGACGCCTGCCGAGACAGAAAGGCTGTCTTGGCAGGGCGTCGATTAGTCCCTACCGGACGGGCGGTGGAAAAGTGCGAACGGAACAGCCGCTCAAGTAGCACGGTTCTGATGGGACTTTCAAGTCGCCCGATTCGAGATCGGCGCAGAATGGCTCCTCGCGTGCGGTTTCCTGTGCGGGCGTGTGTCCCCATGTCAGATTGAACCTAAGGGAGTCGGAGGGGTTTGGCACCTCATTATTCGGTTTTCCAATTCCATTACCATTCCTTTCCTCTCGAAGGCGTCGCCATGACCGCGACGACGACCGCGTTGGGCGAACTCATCGCCCGACTGAAACAGGGTGAGACCGTCCCGCTGCCCGACCACGAAGGGTGGGCCGCGATGATCGCCCGGACGACGCTGTTCGGCCGCGTCTGCGAAGTGGCCGACGAGACCTACAACTACTTCCTCGAAGTCCTGCCGCCCCGGTGGATGGGGATGGGCAACGCCGGCTTCGCGTTCGGCGAAGGGGCCGATCCACTCCGCCTCTTCTGGGCGGCCAACACCCCGCACGGCCGGCAGTTCTTCTGCCGCCAACTCGACGGAATCGAGACCCGGCAGTTCTGCCGGCTCGCCCGCATTCCTCTGACCTCGGGCTGACCGAGGAGACGCCGATGTTTCACGACGACCGGACTTGGGTGCAGTTCCCAGACTTCGGCGAAGGTCGGTTCGCTCCAGATTAACTCCGCCGGCAGCAACCCCGTCAGGAAACTCAGGCCGTCGCCGAGATCGTGCGATTCGAGCATCAGATGTGGTACATGATCTCGGCTTGCATTTCGGTGCGGGTTTTCGTTCCCTTCACCTTGTGCTGCGGGTTGTCGAGGACGACGACCGAATACGGGGCCACTGATTTCGTCAGCCAGACGTTGGAGCCGATGACG
>JBBRUO010000585.1:0-3980 GCA_038247725.1 Gemmatales bacterium | reverse complement strand
CTTCCCCGGCTGCCTGATCGAGGCCCGCGTGGTCGGCATCTTCCGCATGAAGGACAAGGGGTTCAACGACTTCAAGCTGCTGGCAGTGCCGCACAAGGACCCGCTGTTCGGGCACATGAAGGCGTTGGAGGACGTGCCGTCGCACTTCCTCCGCGAGGTGGAACACTTCTTCAGCACCTACAAGACGCTCGAAGGCGTCACCGTCGAGCCGCTCGGCTGGGACTCCCAGGAGGCCGCGACCAACGAGGTCCGTGGGGCCGTCGAGCGGTTCCGGGCCACCCTCGGCAACGTTTACGGGTGAGGCGAGAAAGTCTCTCGCCCGCGCGAAGCCGTTACCGAAAAGTAACCGCCGTTCCCCCCGATACCTCGCGCCACGGACACATTCTTGAGCTACGTTACGGCCAGTGTTCCCGTGTGTGGTTCGGGCGGAGGGCGGTCGTGGCCGTGGCGTCGGTCCCCTTACAACCCCGGTCGGTCCCCAAGGTTCCCGGCGCGGAGCCGCTACCCGGTTACCGCCTGGTGGCCCCGCTCGGTCGCGGCGGGTTCGGCGAGGTGTGGCGGTGCGACGCCCCCGGCGGGCTGCCGAAGGCCATCAAGTTCGTCCTCCCCGACTCCGGCAACGACCGCGACCGCGACCTCGCCCTGCGACAGGAGTTCGAGGCGTTCGAACACATCAAGCTGATCCGCCACCCGTTTCTGCTCATGCTGGAGCGGGTCGAGTTGCTCGACGGCGAACTGCTGATGGTGATGGAACTGGCCGACCACAACCTGTGGGACCGGTTCAAGGAGTGCCGCAAGGCCGGTCAGCCGGGGGTGCCCCGCGACGAGTTGCTCGGCTACCTGACCGACGTGGCGGAGGCGCTGGACACCATCGCCACCCGCCACGCCTTGCAACACCTGGACGTGAAGCCGGGCAACCTGTTCCTCGTCGGCGGGCACGCCAAGCTCGGCGACTTCGGGTTGGTGCAGCGGTTCGAGCACGGCGGCAGCCGGTCGGGGCAGATGTCCAAGGCGCTCACGCCCCGGTACGTCCCGCCGGAAGTCATCGACGGGCAGGTCCACCCGCGATCCGACCAGTACAGTTTGGCGCTGGTATACCACGAGATGCTGACCGGCACGTTCCCGTACACGGCGAAGAATATCCGCGACCTGATTCTGATGCACTCGACCGGGGTGCCGGACCTGACCCCGCTGCCGTTCGCGGACCGGCGGGCGGTCAGCCGGGCGCTGGCCAAGAACCCCGGCGAGCGGTTCCCGTCGTGCCTGGCATTCCTCCGGGCACTGCTCGGCGTGTCCGAGGCCGCCGACGCCGTCCCGGTGACGCGGAGCGGGCTGATCCGCCACATGCACCGGCGGGTGCCACCCCCGCCGCCGGTCGAGCCGCCGAAGGAGCCGGAGACGGTCGCCCCGGAATCGCCGACGATGCGGCTGCCGGCCCGCGTGGTGCTGCCCCGACTGCGGGTCATCTCGTCCGTCGCCCGGCTGATCGGGGCGGATTCGACCACCGAATCGGGTGGCCGCCGCGCCGCCTTCCTCGCCGCGCTGATGGACGCCGTCGGCCCGTCGGCCGACACGGTGGACCCGCAGGCCCCGCCACGGGTGGCGGGATCCGGCAAGTGGGTGTGCCAGTTCACCGCCGACGCCGAGTTCGTCGCCGAGCAACTGACAGTTGCATGCGCGTCCGGCGAGATGATGTGGTCGCCGACCGGGCCGGGGTCGTTCGTCGTGTACCAGACGGTCACGTCCAGCCTGTGGGCGAAATTAAGCGGCACCGCCGATTCGATGGTGGTGAACATCAAGATCCCCGACCGCGCCGGGCGGATGCCCGTGGGGGAGATGATGGGCGAGTGGCTCGGCCGCTCCGAAACGGCCAACGGGGATCTGGTGCGGCAACTGATGCGGGACTTGCAAACCCGCTTCCAGCCGGCCGTCCGCCCGGCGCTGTCGGCGTGCGGGTCGAGCCACCCGGTGCGGCTGTACCCGGTGGACGACGAGGGCGGAGTGCTGCGACCGGTCCGTGGCCGCTGCCGCACCGTCACCGACACCGGCCTCGTCTGCACCCTCGACGGCCCGGTAACGACGGGTCATGCGTTCGTCGAATTCCCGGACGTGATGCCGATTCGCGGGTCGGCCATCCTCACCAAGTTGCTCCGCTCCCCTTCCCTGCCTGGCGAGACGCCGTCGGCCGTCGGCCAGTTCTACCCGGACGAGTGAGCGAAATGGTAGTCCGCACTCTCCGAGTGCGGGCTTTTCAGGACACCGCACGCGGAGAGTGCGGACTACCCGAAATGCGTGCGGGCTTTTAAGGACACCGCACGCGGAGAGTGCGGACTCCACTACAATTCCTCTCGTCGTTCGCCGTCACTCCTTCGGCCCTCTCCCGTGCTGTCGCCACTGTTCAGCTTGTTCGACCCGCCGCCGGCGGACGCCGCCGAGTTGAAACTCGTGCGGGTGTCCCGCCGCGCCATGGCGACGACGTTCGAGATCGCCCTGCCCTTCGGCTTCCCCCGTGCCGTGGAAGCCGCATCCGACGCACTCGACCTCATCGATTCACTCGAAGAACAGCTCACGGTGTACTCGGACGACAGCGAAGTGTCGCGGCTGAACGCGACCGCGTTCGACGCCCCCGTTCCGGTCGAACCCCGCCTGTTCGCGTTTCTCCAACACTGTGCCGCGCTCACGGCGGACACCGGCGGGGCGTTCGACCCGGCGTGCGGGGCGCTGGTGAAGTGCTGGGGTTTCTACCAGCGCGAAGGGCGCGTGCCGACCGAGGGCGAACTGATCGCCGCCGTGAACTGTTCCGGCTTTCGGCATGTGATCTTGTCGCCGGAAACGCGGTCAGTGCGGTATCGCCGCGCGGGGTTGGAACTCAACCTGGGGGCCATCGGCAAGGGGTACGCGCTGGACCGTGCGGCGGAGTTGCTGCGGACCCGCTGGGGGGTGCGGTCGGCGATCCTGCACGGCGGCGGCAGCAGCGTGCTGGCGGTCGGCACGCCGCCGGGGTTGCCGGGCGGGTGGGCGGTGGCGATCCGGCACCCGTCCGAGCCGCGAACGCTGGGCACGGTGCGGCTGATCGACCAGGCGCTGGGCACCTCGGCGGCCACCTTCCAGTATTTCGAGTACAACGGACGGAGATACGGCCACGTGCTCGACCCCCGCACCGGTCGCCCGGCGGACGGCACCGCGAGCGCCAGTTGCGTGGCCGCGACGGCCGCCGACGCGGACGCGATCAGTACCGCCTTCTTCGTGGCCGGTCCGGACTGGACCGCGACCTACTGCCGCCCCCGCCCGACGCTGGCCGCCGTGCTGTTGCCGAACGGGATGACCGACGCCACCGTGTTCGGCACCCCCCGCTACACCCTCCCGGATACGCCATGACGCTTCCCATACCGCCCGCCGTGTTGTACGCCGGCCTCGCCGGAGTGCTGCTGTCGCTGATCGTCGCCACCGCCACCAACGGCTGGCAGTGCCGCGTGTTCGTCATCCTCGCGCTGCGGCTCGCTACCGGCTGGTTCTTCCTGTTCGCGGGGCTGGACAAGCTGCACTCGTTCGCCGTCGGCCCGACCGACAAGAACAAGGAGTTCACGAGCGCGCCGTACTTCAACGCCGCCGAAGGGCTGTTGGGCAAGTACATGCGGACGACGTACCTGGGCGACCCGGAGAAGACGTACACCGAGCGGCTGACGAAGAAGAAGCCGGTGACGGCCGCCGAGTTCGACAAGTTGTCGGTAGCCGAACAAGCGGCACTCAGCCCGGACGCGGCGGCGGAGCACCTGAGCGCGACGCTGACGGCTGCCATCGCCGCTGCGGAGAAGCAAACGGACAAGCTGACGGCCGAAGTCGAGAAGGCGGCGGAAAAGGGGCTGCCGAGCGAAGTGGCGCAGGCGAAGGCCGATCTGGAAGCCCACGCCAAGCGGCTGGCCGCGATGGCCGCCGTCACCCCGGAGCAACTCACCCCGGCGAAAGCGGCGTTCGCCGCG
>JBBRUO010000584.1:0-3986 GCA_038247725.1 Gemmatales bacterium | reverse complement strand
TCTTCACGTACACGTCGGCCAGCGGCACGACGATCTGGGGTTCTTCCTCGCGGGCGGTCAGCAGCAGTGCCACCGCGCCGCCGCCGAGCATGACGAGGATGATCAGCACGGACAGGTTGCCGTGCAGGAACGCTTCGATCAGACGGGAGACGGCCCCGCCCTCGGCGGACTTGGCACTCATGGCGGTGTTCCGGAGGTCGGGAGGCTACTCGGCGGGGAGGGCGACGCGGTCCCCGGGGGCGAGGCCGGAGAGGATTTCCGTCTTCCCGTTCGCGACCCGGCCGACGCGGACGAACCGCCGCGAGAGGGTGTTGTCCGCGAGGACGAGTTCCACGAGGTCGAGTTGGCCGGCTTGCAGAATCGCCTCGGACCGCAGCCAGAGCCGCTCGCTCCGCCCGACGGGCACCTCCGCCCGGCCGTACATGCCGGGGAGGACGGCGACGTTCGTGGCCGGCGGCAGGGCTAACTTCACGAGGACGGACCGACTGGCCTGCTGGGCCTGGGGGACGACCTCCCGGACGGCCGCGTCGGCCGTCAGGTTGATGGCGTCGATCCGAACCGCCAGCGTCGTCCCGACCGTGAGGCCGGCGGCCAAGCTTTCCGGCACGTTCACCTGCAGTTCCAGGTCGGTCGGGTCGTACACGGTGAGGATCGGCTTGCCCGGGGCGGCCAGGTCGCCGGGTTCGGCCATTCGCTCGGCCACCATGCCGTCGGTTCGCAGACTGATGGCGGTGTAGGTCATCTGGACCTCCACCCGCTTGATGGCCGCTTTGAGTCGGGTGACTTGCGTCTCGGCGAGTTTGAACGCCCCGTCCACTTTCGCCAACTCGTCCGCGCTCGCCGCCCCGCCGGCCGCCTTGATCCGCTGGAAGTCGCCCCGGCGGATGACGAGATCGGCCTCGGCGGTGGCGAGCGACGCCACCGCCTCCCGCTGCTGGGCGAGCAGGTCGCGGTCGTCCAGGGTGACAAGCACCTCGCCCGCCTTCACCCGGTCGCCCGGCCGCGGGACGATCTCCCGGATCGTCGCCAACAGTTGGCTGGCCACGTCCGTCTTGCGCCGCGACTGCACGGAGCCGACGGCCGTCACCGATTCCGTCCCGACGACCTGTTCGACGGCGACGAGGGTCCGACCCGCCGCCGTCGGCCGCTCGACGGCGACCGTTCCCGGCGGGACTTTCTCGTGGAACGCGCCGCCCATCCAGGCCAGGAAGAGGCCTAGGCCGCCGAGGGCGACGGCCGCCACGACGAGCGTCTTGACGACGCCGACGGCGCGGGCGAGGGGCGATGCAGTTGCGGTCGTGGTCATTTCCCGTCGCGCTCCGGGGTGTGGGAGGGCGTCCGCGTCGGCTCGTCCAACCGCGACCGCGGCTGGCAGGCGTCGGACATTCAGGTGCGAACGCCCATTTTGGGCAGCACCCACACCTGGAGGGCGATCCAGCCGACGAGGACGAGCAGCAAGATCAGCGGTTCCATGGCATTACTCCTACGGGTTTCGGTACCGACGAGCACGGCGGCACCGGGTCGGCGGGTTCGGACGGCGTCACTTCTTCTCCTGGCCTTTATCCGGCACCGGGTGTTTCTTGTGTGCCTCGTCGAACCCCTTCTCGACGAACTTCGACACGACATCGGCGTGCGCCTGGATGACCTTCACGACCGCGTCGTCGTCCGAGGTTTCCACCACTTTCACGCCCTTGGCCGTCTTCACGATGACCATCTTCATCTTCTTGCCGTGCTTGAACGCCTCGGCGAACAGCGGGTCCCAGTAGCGGACGCCGTTCCCCGACTTCAACCGCTCGTACATGGCCGGGACGTGCTCCTGGATTTTCTTCGCGACCGCCGGCTTATCCGACTCGGTGAGCGATTCCACGCCGTCCTTCAGCACCTTCACCGTCCGTTTGATGTCCTTGTGGTTCTCGAGCAGGAAGTGGAACGTGTCGCGGTCATTGGCGAACGCCTTGTCCTTGCCGAGCGGTCCCTTCCCGGCGGGGGGGCCTTTCCCGGCGGGCGGCTGCGGGTTCGCGGCGGCCCCGCTCACGGCCAGAGCGACACCGGTCGCCAGAACGAGGGCGGACAGAAGGCGGAGGGTTCGACGGGTCGTCATGGCGAGGATCTCCGGTCAAGGGGTTATCGAGCGATCGGGGCGACACGACATGCCGTCGTGTCCGGGGCCAGCACGAGCCACAGCCCGCCGACCGCGGCCAGGACGGCGCACCACGGGTCGAGGGCGATGGCCAGCACGCCGCCCACCAGGGCGAAGCCGCCGGCCGCCACGCAGAGCGTCTGATGGGGGCGGCGGGTGGCGGACTGGCGGGCGAGTGCCGCGAGTGGGGTGGTCATGGCCAGTCTCTCCTCGATCGGGGTGACTCACTGATCCTCGGCGGTCCGATCGGTTACACGTCGCCGATCCGGAATTCGAGACCCGCCGTCCCCCGTTCACCGCCGCCGACGGGCGCCCCCGTGGGCACGCCGAGCCGGCCCAGGAGTGCCTCCATCGGGCACCACCCGGTGAACGCGGACTGGAGCAGGTTGAGGCCGACGAACGCGGTGAACAGGTGCCAGGACGGCGACAACCAGTAGCCGAGCGCGAGCGAGAGCAGCACGAACACGGCGGCGATGGCGCGGAGGGTCGGTTCCATTCTCATGATCGGTCCTCGTCGGGTCGGACGGGCGGACAACTCGACACCGAACAGACGGACCCGCGAGGCCGATATCGGTTACACCGGGACCGGGTTGTAACCGAACGCCGATCCGCGGATCATGTCTTCGGGCGGCCCCGGACGGTCGCACCGTTCGACCTTTCGTGCAGAGGGACATCCCATGAGCCGGTTTCTGTTCGGTGGCGCGGTCGTGGTGGCGGCGGCCGGGTGCGGGTTGGCGGCGGAACACACGACGGACGCGCCCGCCGCAGTGAAGAAGGCGGTCGCGGACGGCACGGCCGTGCTGATCGACGTGCGCGAGGCCGAGGAGTGGAAGGACGGGCACCTGGCCGGGGCCAAGTCGCTGCCGCTCTCGGACCTCAAGGCCGGGCTGCCGGCGGAGAAATTGAAGCAGTTGCTGCCGGCCGGGACGGTCGTGTACTTGCACTGCGCCGCCGGCGGGCGGTGCCTGAAGGCGGCCGACCTGCTGAAGGAGAAGGGGTTTGAGGTGCGCCCGCTGAAGCCGGGGTACGAGGCGCTCTTGAAGGACGGGTTCGAGAAGGCCAAGTGACAGGACCGTGACCGTACGCCACCATTGCCCGCCCCCGCCCTGTCGGGGTGCGGGTTCCGTCCCGTGACACGAGGGCCTCGATTTGGACGCCGTTCTGTACCCGGTCAACGACTTCGGCCCGCTCATGAAGGGGCTGGCCATCGGCGGGTTGGGCATCTTCCACGTGTTCACCGCGCACTTCGCCATCGGCGGCGGCTTCCTGCTGTGCTACTTCCAGTGGCTGGCGATGACCGGGCGGTCGGCGTCGGCCCGCGTCTTTATGGACAGCTACTTCCGCTATTTGGTGCTCATCAGCTTCGTCACCGGCGCGCTCACCGGGGTGGGGCTGTGGTTCACCAGCATCCAGGTCAGCCCGGTCACCATCGGGCTGATGGTGGACGAGTTCCACTGGCTCTGGGCAGTGGAGTGGACCTTCTTCTGCCTGGAGGTGGTCGCCGGGTACGCCGCCTTCCGGTACGGCCCCAGGTTGACCGACCGGGCGCGGCTGGCGCTCCTCGGCCTGTACACGTTCGCCGCCTGGATGAGCCTGTTCTGGATCAACGGCATCCTGTCGTTCCAACTGACGCCCGGCACCTGGCTGGAGACGCGGGCACTCTGGGACGGGTTCTTCAACCCGACCTTCTTCCCGTCGCTCCTGTACCGCACCGTCGCCGCCCTGGTGGTCGCGGCGCTGGTGGCGATGGTGCTGATCAACCTCGCCCCCGGGTTCACCCGCGAGCAGCGGGAGGAACTCGTCCACCGCGCCGCGTGGCTCATGGCCCCGATGGTCCTCATGCCCG
>JBBRUO010000583.1:0-3989 GCA_038247725.1 Gemmatales bacterium | reverse complement strand
GGTGGCGGCCGTCACCGATCCGGCGGTGGGCGTCGCCCTGGCCGGCCTGGCCGCCGGCACCCTGACCGCCGTCGGCGTGACCGCCGCCCCGCTCGTCCGCGCCGCCGTGGCGGGGAACCGCCCGTAACTCGGAGGTGCCCCGTGCCGAAAACCGTAATCCTGGACGAGTGGCAGTTGACCTTCCGCATCCCCGCCGACCTGCCCGACGCCGAAATCGATGCGATCCGCGCCGTTCTCGACGATGCCGACTTCCTGGCCCGGCTCCGCGCCGCCCTCCGGCGGGTGCTGCGCGCCGACCCCGCCCTGACGCCCGTCCGCGTCACCGTCGGCCGCTGAAATGCTTCGTGTCGCGGCTCGGACAAGCCCTCCCGCCGGCATGTCGGCTCCTTGCCGGCGTCAGTCCTCCCCTCCCGGCTCGCCGCTCGGCGGGCCGGGAGGGGGCATTTTCGTTATCTCTCAGGAGCTACGAACAACGGCAGGTGGTGAGGGGTGACGACCGTCGGCTCAACAGGCCGATGCTCTCCAGGCGTTGTTGCTGGAAAACCCAGTAACAACGCCCCACTCCTGGGGTCGGATGCATTGCCGGATGCACTGGACAGAGAACCCTGGCGGGGGTGGTCGAGGCGTGGCCTTATTCTCCCGCAGGCGATTCGAACGGTCATCCTGTCGGTGCGGAACGGGTGCGGTTCCACCGCTCGGCGAGGCGGCCCAGTTGTTCGGCGTTCTTACTTCGTGTCAGGTCGGCGGCCATGTCCGTGATCGTTTCTCGCGAGATGAACCAGTTCATCGCCGCCTCGCCGGGGTAAGCAAAGTCGATCACGTCCAGGTCGGTGAACCCCGGTGCAACTTTCTGCTCCTCGGGTGTCAAGTCTTGCCACGCTGTTGTCAGCGCCGAGCGGGCGAGTCGCATCAACTCCCCCGTCTGGTGCTGCATCCGGTTCCCCCGCGCGCTCACCGCCGCTTCCAGCGGGCTGCTCAGCCACTGAAACGCTTCTCGCACCCGCCCGAGGAACCCGCCCCCCGCCGGCGGCGGCGTTTCGGCGAATGCCCGCATCACGAGCACCGTCACCCCGGTCGTGTTCCGCACGATCCACTCCCGGTGGTGGTGCAGCCACGAGGCGGCCGTCCCAAGCCCGTAGTTGTCGAGATACCCCGCGTCCACCACCCGGAGCGTCGGGTCGGTCGGCAGCTTCACCGCCGGTGACACGAACGGGAACGCCGCGTTCATCCGCACCGCCGTCTGCACGTTGAACCGGTCGGCACCGGGGAACAGGCCGAAGAATTCCAGCCCCTGGCGACGGAACCAGTCCCGCGGGCCTTGGTCGCTCTCCGGGTATCCGGCGAGCCAGCCCAGCCGCAGATTCGAGACGTACAACGGGCGGCCAGTCTCCACCAGCGTCGGGGTGATCACCAGCGACGGCAGTCGGCCTTCCCCTTCGCCTTTGGCCAACTCCTGGAACGGCAGGTCGATGGTCGCCCAGTGCCGTTCCAGTTCGATCCCGCGGTCGTGCCGTTGGTGGCGGACGAGCGGCCAGAAGAGGAACGGCAGGTCGCGGCGGAGCAGTTGGCGGACGACCCGCGTCAGGCTATCCCCGCCGGTGTCGGCGAGCATCGCGTCCACGACTTTCGGCCGGCCGGCGGCCTCCGGGTGGCGGTGCCGGAGGGCGACGTGGTAGGACGCCCCGACCATGCCGCCGGACGCCCCCGTTACCATCCGGATGTTGTCGGTCAGGCCGGCCAGCCGCGCGTCGGCGTCGAGGGCGTCGAGCACCGACCCGACCCAGAAGCCGGCCCGGTACGCGCCGCCGGACACAGCCAACAGTACCAGGTGCGGGTTCTCCGCGTGCCGCGCCCGCCAGGCCGTCAAGACGTCCGCTTCGTCCAGCCGGGCCGCCCCGAACGACTCCGGATCGGCGTACTGCGGCAGCGTCACCTGGCCGTTCTCGACATAAGGGTCGATGACGGCCGGGTCGCCACCGCCGGCGGTCACGGCCGGGTAGCGGTAGCGGAAGGGGGGCAGGTTGGACGCGACGACGAGTGCAGCCAGCAGGAGCAGGAACAGCGGCTGGTATTCCGGCTTCAGGATGGAGACGAAGAAGTACAGGCACGCCGCCGCCGAGAACAGCAGGGTCAGCCCCAGGCCGGGTGACAGCAGGTCGCCCCGCAGGGCGAGGACCGCGACCACCCCGACGACGACGACGACCGCCAGAGACACCCAGATCGATACGATCTTCAGGGACTGATCGCGTCGCTCACCGTTCTTGAACAGGAAGGCGGTGACCAGGTCCACCTCGTTCTCGTTATCGACGGATCGCTCCGGCACGTGGATGTCGCGACGTTCGATCCGCCCTCGCCGAGCGGAGTCCACCTCGCTATCGACGGACCGCTCCGGTGCGAGGACGCGCCCGAACAGCCAGGTGACGGCGACGAACGCCGCCAGCGCGGCGACGGACGCCCCCAGGTAGACGGCCGTCTCGGCCAGCCGGGACCGCCGCCCGTGGAGGGGGAAGGCGACGGTCAGCAGTAGGACGGCGAGAATCGGGGTGGCACCGATGACGACGAACGCGGGCAGCCGCTCCGGCGGGTCTTGCGCCCACACGGGAACCCGGACGAGTCGGTACTCGTCGCGGTTGAGTTGGTACTCGTCGTGGTTGACCAGGTCGATGAAGTACACCGCCACCTGACTGCCGGCGATGAAGGTGGCGGCCCCGAAGCCGGCGGCGAACGGGCGAAGCCAGCGGAGGCGGCCGGGGCGGGACGCGTCGATGCGGAACAATTCGGGCAGGCCCAGGCCGCGACCGAGGACGCCGGCGACGGTTAGCAGGAGTACTAAGTGCAGCAGCGCGAGCGGCCAGTGTTCGCCCAGCCGGCGGAGGGTCGGCCAGACGATGCCGAAGGTGGACACCCAGGCGACGGCGAACGTCAGCACGGCCGCCCACGCCAGGAGGGTCAGCGGGTGGACACCTCGCGCGGGCGGCGACGTGGGAACGGGGACGGTGACACTCATCGGACACTCGTAGGGATAGTGGCTCTTGGGGCGGTCATTACCGTTCGGGAGTCGCGGCGTCCGGCTGAAGCTCCCACGGGGCGAGGAGTGTTCGCGCGATATTGGGGTTGATTTCCCGCAACGCTTCAAGTGCCAGGGTTTGAACCGTTCCGGTGGAGTTCGCGAATTTGCGGACGATGGCATTCGTGACAGCGTCACTCTTGCACGCTTTGCCGACGGCGACGAGTGCGGCCTTGGCGGCATTTTGCACGTCGAGGCTCGAGTCGCCGAGTAGCTTAATTAGGTCCTCGGTGGCCACTTTGGCGCTCGCACCAAACTCCCCAAGCGTGTCCGCGACGCCAACTCTGAGCACCGCATTACCGGATTTCGTCAAGATGGTCATGGAATTGATCGCATCCGGACCTAAACTCACAACTAAACTGGCAGCATCGCGCCTGCGGTCATGAGAGTAATGAGAGAGGCTAGCAGCTATCCATGCAAGAGGATCCGTGGTTTTTAGCGCGGGATACTGCCGGATTAACTCGTCTCTTCTCGTTTTGTAGCCTGGTGGTTGTTGGTCCAGCACTTGACTGAGCGCGTTGAGCCCGTCTCGAGAAGAGTTGCCGAGCAATTGATCTAGAAAAAAGTCGTGTTGCTCGTCGGGGTCACTCACACTCAGCTCAAGTATCGCACCGGTGGCCTTTGGGTCCTTCACACCAATTCTTTCCAGCGATCTAGCCACTTCCCGTCGCACAACAAGAGCAGGATCCTGTAGTCGCTGGATAAGTTCAGTAGCAACATTATCCGTCTTCCATCCGAGCTCACCGAGGGCCTCCACAGACTCCCGCCGCACATCTTTGTCCTTGTCGCTTAACTTGTCGATGAGGATTGTTACGGCCACATCACCAATCCCGGCCAGAGCCTCCTTCGCTGCCTTCCGTACACCCTCGTTCGTGTCTTTGAGCAGTTCGACAAGGTCTGGAATGGCGGGCTCCGCGTGAGC
>JBBRUO010000582.1:0-3993 GCA_038247725.1 Gemmatales bacterium | reverse complement strand
GGCCGCACGCACGGGCAGGCGGACGAGTTCAAGGACATGGTGAAGGCGTTCCACGCGGCCGGCATCGAAGTGTACCTGGACGTGGTGTTCAACCACACCGGGGAAGGGGACGACCGCGGCCGCACGTACCACTTCCGCGGGTTGGACAACGAACTGTATTACCTGATGACCGACGGCGGGCATTACCTGAACTTCACCGGCTGCGGGAACACGGTGAATTGCAACCACCCGGTGGTCCGCGAACTGATCATCGACTGCCTGCGGTACTGGGTGTCGGACATGCACGTGGACGGGTTCCGGTTCGACCTGGCGTCGGTGCTCGGGCGGGACCGGCGGGGGAACCTGATGGCCGACCCGCCGGTGGTGGAGATGATCGCCGACGACAGCATTCTTTCCGCCGCCAAGCTGATCGCCGAGCCGTGGGACGCCGGCGGCGCGTATCAGGTGGGCGGGTTCCCGTTCGGCAACCGGTGGGGCGATTGGAACGACAAGTTCCGGGACGACGTGCGGCGGTTCTGGCGGGGCGACCCCGGCCTGACCGGCCTCCTGGCCAACCGGCTGGGCGGCAGCGCGGACGTGTTCGGCCCGTCCGGTCGCGGCCCCCGCCACTCGGTCAACTTCGTCACCTGCCACGACGGGTTCACCCTGAATGACCTGGTCAGTTTCAACGACAAGCACAACGACGCGAACGGCGAATCCAACCGCGACGGCAGCGATAACAATTGCTCGTGGAACAGCGGGGCGGAAGGGGAGACGAACGACCCGGCGATTCGCGCGTTGCGGGTGCGGCGGGCGAAGTCCTTGTTGGCCACCCTGTTCGTGTCGCAGGGGGTGCCGATGCTGCTGGGCGGGGACGAAATGCTGCGTACCCAACAGGGGAACAACAACGCCTGGTGCCAGGACAACGACATCAGTTGGGTGGACTGGACCCTGACGGAGACGCACGCCGGCTTCCTGCGATTCGCCCGCGAGCTGATCCAGTTGCGGCGGGACCACCCGGTCTTTCGCCGGACGGAGTTCTACCGCGGGGCGGTGTCGGCGAACGCGGCCGATGTCCGGTGGCACGGGGCCGCGCCGGCCGCGCCGGACTTCGGCCCGGACGCCCACTTCCTGGCCTTCAGTCTGGACGGCCGCTACCACGGGCGAGACGACGCGGACTCAGCCAAGACGCCGGATCGGGACTTTTACATCGCCATGAATGGCGGCTCGCAGGCGGTAACGGCGACCGTCCCGCGTGCCCCGACCGGCCGTCGCTGGCGGGCGCTGATCGACACGTCGGCCGAATCGCCGGCGGACTTCCTCGCGGACGGCCCCGCCGTGCCGCCGGGCACGGCGCTGCCGGTGCCGCCGTACACCCTGATCGCCCTGATTTCCGAGAAGTAGGACTTTTCCGCCGCCAGCCCATCCGGGGCGGGTGGTGTTACCCACACTTCGCGCCGCGCGTCGGTTGGCACACACCCGTCGAACCGACCGACACCGCGTCCGACTTCCTCGTCGTGTTCTTCCGCCCCGCCGCCGGCCGCGATCTAGGGTTGCAGAGAACCGTCGGCGTGCCACTACCCCGCGCCGGGGCTGTCCCGCGGGTGCCCCCATGAATATCTGCCCGATCTGCCTGTTCGTGAACTCCCAAGCGGCCCGCACCTGCGCGCGGTGTGGCAAATTCCAGTTCGGCGACCGCGTGGCCGGCGTCGCGACGATGACCGCCGAACACGACCGGGCCGCCGCCGACCCGCTGCCGCCGCTGTCCGATCCGTGTACCGCCACCACCGCCGACGCCGAGGTGCAGGCGGCGCACCTGACCCGCCGCTCCAGTCGGCTGTCCGTCGCCGCCGTCACCCGCGAGGCCCCGCCGCCGACGATGCTGGTGCCCCAGATCGACCCCGCCGAGGTGATGACGAACGCCAGTCCGAGCGCGGTCGAGGCCGCACGCCCGCCGAGTACGCGGCCGGCCGTCCGCATCGGGTTGGAGGTCGTTCGCGGGGAGAAACTCGGCAAGTACCTGCCGATCCTCGACGGGCGAAACGTGGTCGGGCGGGCCGTATCTGAGCCGGTGGACATCGACCTGAGCGGGCAAGAGCCGGTCGAGCGGGTGTGGGTGTCCCGCAAACACGCCGTCATCCACTCCGACGGGCGGGTGCTGATCCTGGAAGACCTGAACAGCCTGAACGGGACGTTCGTGAACCGCGTCCGCCTGGCCGCCGGGGCGCAGCGGCCGTTGCAACTGGGCGACGTGGTGCAGTTCGGCACCGTGCAAATGCGGGTCGCCGAGCCGCCGCACTGAGCGTCACTTCACTTTCGGCAGTTCCCGCTTGACGGACTCGACCCGCTGGCGGAGCCGCTCCTTGTGGTTCTTGACCTCGTTCAGGAACCCGTTGGCGGCGTTCTTGTCCACCCCCTTCAGCGCCTCGGCGGCCGGCGTCGCCCACTCGTCCACCCGCTTGTGCAGGTCGTCCAGTTTCATGTGCTTCTCGAACATCTCGGTCATCTTGGCGACCGTCAGTTTCTTGCCGTCCGGATGATTCAGAATCGCCTGCGCGACCATCCCGCCGTACCCGTGCCAGAGGGCGTCGTTCGGGTTGCCGAACATCTGGTCCATGCCGTGCGGGATGAACACCGCCTTGCCCCCGTTGGGCGGGAAGTAGACGCGGTAGTTATTGCGGTTCCGCATGTACCCGTCCCAGTCGCAGGCCAGCAGTTGCAGGGCGGCGTCGGTGGCGAAGCGATCCACGTCCACCAACTTGCCGACGGCCACGAACCGCTTATTCGCGTCCGGCTCCTGGCACGCCTTGACCAGCGCCTTCAGGTCCGCCCGCTTGGCGGCCTCGTCGCCGCTGTCCAGCTTCAGGTCGGCGTTGATGTCTTGGAGGAACCCGCCGTCGTACAGGTTGCCGCCCGGTGTGGCGGCGAAGTAACGGCGGATGAACGAGTTGTTATACCCCTCCTTCAACACATACAGCCCGACCTTGCGGCCGTTCAGTTCGACGATCGCGTGCCCCGCGCGGGCGGTCGGCAGGTCCATCTTGCGGGCCAACTCGGAGCAGAGGATCTCGTTCATGTACGAGCCGTCCTGCACCGAGTTGTTCAGGTGGAACTTGTCCAGCCCCTTGAACTCCTGCTTCGGGACGAACTTGTCCAGGTTGATCGTCAGCGCCGGTTTGTCGTCCCACCCGCGGCTGGACCCGGCCGCACCTTTGATGTGGATCCCGACATCCTTGTACACCTTGTCGCCGATCCGCATCGTACATTTGGCGTACTTGCGGGGTTCGCCCCGCAGCGACTTGGTGTTCGCCTCGTCGGTCGTGATCTTCACCTGCCAGACGGTGCCCGGCTTGAACACCTCGTCGGACGGGTGCGGCTTGGGCGGCTGCGCCGCGGCGGGCACGCCGACGGCCAGGAGAAACGCGACGGCGACGAGGAGGCGGGACATGGAGGCACCGGGTGGCGGGGTGAGTCAAGAGAATGATACGCCGCCGGCGGTGGTGGTGGTGTCACTCACCCGTCAACTTCTCCCGGAACTCGTCGGGGATGTCAAGCCCTTCGATGTGCCCGCCGGCCGACTTGCAGTACACCGCGACCACCCGCCCGGTGGCGACCGGCACGCCGCCGGTGCTGAAATCGAACCGATACGTCACCGACTTGCGGCCGACTTTCTCCACCGTCACGGCGATGGTCAGCACGTCCTCGAACCGGGCCGGGGAGGCGAAGTCGCACGCCACCGACACGCGGGGGAAGCCGTACCGCTCGCCGCCGGCCTGCCACGACACCGACAGCCCCCGCGCGTGCAGGTAGTCCGTCTCGGCCACCTCCATGAACCGGAAGAAGTTCGAGAAGTGCATGATGCCGGCCATGTCGGTGTCACCGAACTCGACGCGGCGGTTGGTGGTGAAGGGCATAGGTGTCAACTCGGGAGGGCGAGGTAGTGGCCTATCAGGGATAGGTGGTGGTGATTTCCTTTGTTTCCAAGACCTCATCCCCCCCAGCCCCCTCTCCGTC
>JBBRUO010000581.1:0-3996 GCA_038247725.1 Gemmatales bacterium | reverse complement strand
TCGTTGTTGAACATCAGGATTTTGATGTCGATGTTGCGGCGGATGACGTGCAGCAGGTGGTTGCCGCCGATGCTCAGGCCGTCGCCGTCGCCGGTGACCATCCAGATTTGCAGGTCCGGGTTGGCCAGCCGCAGGCCGGTGGCGAACGTCGGGGCGCGGCCGTGGATGGTGTGGAACCCGTAGGTGTTCATGTAGTACGGGAAGCGGCTGGAGCAGCCGATGCCGGACACGAACGCCATGTTCTCTTTCGCCACGCCGACGGAGGTGAGGGCCTTCCGCATCTGGGTGAGGATGGAGTAGTCCCCGCAGCCGGGGCACCAGCGGACGTCCTGGTCCGACTGGAGGTCCTTCGCGGTCAGAGTGGGTAACGCAGTCGAGGCGGCCATGGGAGAAGCTCGGGTATGGGAGGGTGTACGTGGGTGGTGGGGTGGTTGTTCTCTTCGCGGCGAGTTCACGAGCCGCGCGGGGGCGAGTGAACTCGCCGCGAAAACGGGTGTTACTTCAGCGCCTCGGCGATCGCGGTCTCGATCTCGCTAATGAGGAACGGGCGGCCCTGCACCTTGTTCAGCCCGCGGGCGGGGACGAGGTACTTGGCCCGCAGCAGCCACAGCAGTTGGCCGCTGTTCAGTTCCGGCACCAGGATGTTCGGGAACCGCTTCAGCACCGCCTCGGTGTTGGCCGGCATCGGGTTCAGGTACCGCAGGTGCGCCCGCGCCACCTTGATCCCCTTCCGCTGCGCCCGTTCGACGGCGGTGGTGATGCTACCGTAGGTGCCGCCCCACCCGATCACCAGCAACTCGGCGTCGTCCGGGCCGACCACTTCCAGATCGGGAATGGTGGTGGCGATGTTCTCGATCTTCCGCCACCGCACATAGGTCATGTGCTCGTGGTTGCCCGCCTCGTAATTGATGTTGCCGGTCACGTCCTCCTTCTCGATGCCGCCGATGCGGTGTTCCAGGCCGGGGGTGCCGGGGATCGCCCACGGGCGGACGAGCAACTCGTTCCGCTTGTACGGCAAGTACTTCCCGCCGACCCCGTCGGCCGCCTCGTGGAACTGGGTGCCGTCCGAGTTCGGGCCGGTCGGGTGGACCACCTCGATGCCGGGGTACTTGGTCATGTCCGGGATCTTCCACGGCTCGGCCCCGTTCGCCAGGTAGCCGTCGGACAGCAGGAACACCGGGCACATGAACTGGGTGGCGATGCGAACGGCCTCGTAGGCCATGTCGAAGCAGTCGGTCGGCGACTGCGGGGCGATGATGCACACCGGGGACTCGCCGTTCCGCCCGAACATGGCTTGCAGCAGGTCGGCTTGCTCGGTCTTCGTCGGCAGGCCGGTGCTCGGCCCGCCCCGCTGCACGTCGAGGATGACCAGCGGCAGTTCGGTCATCACCGCCAGCCCGATGGCTTCGGACTTCAGGCAGATGCCCGGCCCGCTGGTGCCGGTGACGCCGATGGCCCCGCCGAAGCTGGCCCCGATGGCTACCCCGCACGCGGCGATCTCGTCCTCGGCTTGCAGCGTCTTCACGCCGTGGCGTTTCATGTCCGCCAGTTGTTCCAGCACGCTACTGGCCGGGGTGATCGGGTAGCCGCTGTACACGAGCGTCTTGTTCGCGGCGTGGGCGGCGGCCACCAGCCCGAGGGCGATGGCCTCGTTGCCGGTGATCTTGCGGTACACGCCCGGCGGGATCTTGGCCTTCGCCACCTTGTATTGCACCGGCAGCAGTTCGACCGTCTCGCCGTAGTTGTACCCGGCCTTCAGGGCGGCGGTGTTCGCCTCCTTCACCGGCAGGTGTTCGGGCTTCTTGCCGAACTTCTCGCCGATCCACTTGAGGGTGGACTCCATCGGCCGCTCGTACAGCCAGTACACGAGGCCGAGGGCGAAGAAGTTCTTGCACCGGTCCTGCTCGCGGGGGGACAGCCCGCACTCCTTGACCGCCTCGCGGGTGAGCTTCGTCACCGACACGCGGATGACGCGGTACTTGCCGAGGCTGCCGTCCTCCAGCGGGTTCGACTTGTACTTCGCTTTGGCCAGGTCGTTCTCGCCGAAGTTGTCGGTGTTGACGACCAGCAACCCGCCGAGTTCGAGGTCGCCGACGTTCGTCTTCAGCGCGGCCGGGTTCATGCACACCAGCGCGTTCAGCACGTCGCCGGGGGTGTGGATCTCGCTACTGCTGAAGTGGACCTGGAAGCCGGACACGCCGGCGAGGGTGCCGGTGGGGGCGCGGATCTCGGCGGGGAAGTCCGGGAAGGTGGCGATGTCGTTGCCGACGAGGGCGGAGGTGTTGGTAAACTGCGTGCCGGCGAGTTGCATGCCGTCGCCGGAGTCGCCGGCGAAGCGGATGGTGATCGACTCGACTTCCTGGGTGGGCCTGGGCGGGCGGGGCGGGTTGGCGCTCATGGCGGGCGAATCCTGGCGGGAGTGGGAGACGGCGGCGATTCGGCGGATTCGGGGAGTTGTACCGGCGTCCCGATGCGGCGAACGACGACACTCTCTATTTTGCAGTGTCACCGGCCGGAACGGGTAGGCCACTTTCGGGGGAATATCCGAACCGGGTCGCGCGGCAGTTGTTCCCGTTGGCACTCGGGTCGCCGTCGGAATACGATCCGCCCGATCCCCCGTCACGCGACCGGGCCGCCTCGCGAACGGTGTCAAACGCCCGCGACCCCACGGGAGTGGCCCGTGGGGTCGCGGCGGTGTCCGGCGTCACCCGGCGGTTACTTGGCAGCCGTCATGACCTCGATCTTGGCGGTCTTCTTCATCTGGGCCAGCACGGCCTCCCGCAGTCGCATGGCGTACACCGCGCGGACGGCCTCCTTCGCCTGCTCGAACGTCGGCAGCTTGCCGGGGTTCTTGGCGGTGACGAGGATCAGGTGGTAGCCGAAGTCGGTGACGACCACGTCGGTCATGTCGCCCGGCTTGGCGGCGAACGCGGCCTTGGCGAACGCCTCCACCATCGCGCCGACGCGGGGGAAGAAGTTCAGGTCGCCGCCGTCCTTCTTCGACGGGCAGGTGCTCTCCTGCTTGGCGTAGGCGGCGAACAGTTCGTCCGTCCGCTTCATCTTGGCCTGCTCCTTCTCCAGCGGGGTGGCGGTCGGCGGCAAGGCGGCGACGGCCTTGGCCGCCTCCTGCTCCACCACCTGCTTGATGCCCCGCAGCTTCTGCATCGCGGCGGTCTGCTTGGCCGCGTCCTCACCGGGCGTCAGCAGGACGTGCCGGGCGCGGACCATGCTGCCGTCGAACATGTCCGGGGCGGCGTTGAACATCTGCTTGAGGGCCTCGTCGGTGCCCTGCTTGCTCAGGAACTTGTCCCACTTCATCTGGGCCGTCACCTCGGCGCGGAACTCGGCCTCGGTGAGGGCCATCGACTCCAACTCCTTCAGGTAGTCGCGGGGCGGCATAGCCTTGGCCAGTTCCGCCTTCAGCTCGCCGATCAGCTTCTCCACCTCGGCCGGCTCGGGGGTGATCTTCAGGGCGTTCAGGTACTGGTCGATCAGCGCGTTCTCGGTCAGGTGGCTGATGATCTCCTTGCGGGCGATCTCGTGCTCGGCCTTGTCGAACGTCCGCAGCGCCCGCCACACGTTCTTCTCGGGGATCTCCTGGCCGTTCACCTTGGCGGCGGTTCCGGTCGGCGGGGTCTCCGGCGGGGCGGTCGGTACCACCGACGGCGGGACGACGGCCGGCGGCACCGGCGGCGACGGCACTTGGGCCGCGGCGGACGCGGCGACAGCGGACCCGACCACCAGAGCGGCCACGCGGCGAGAAAGCAGACTCACGGGTTCATCCTCCTTGACGACGCGCCGGGCGGTTCCGTGTCGCCACGCCGTCCGGTTGTCCACGGGTTTCGCACGGGGTATATCGGCCGCCCCGCCCCGCGTCGAGAGCAATTCCGCGAAGCCGCGAAGGGGGTCTGGCAAAACTTTCTGGCAAGTCGGAAGACCTCACCCCCCGGCCCCCTCTCCGGGACGGAGAGGGGGCCGGGGGGTGAGGTCTTTCCC
>JBBRUO010000580.1:0-4004 GCA_038247725.1 Gemmatales bacterium | reverse complement strand
TTTTGGTTTGGGTGTTGGCGCGGGGGGGCATTTACTGAAAACCCGCGGGGGCCCCGTTTTATTCCCGGGGGCCCCACGGCAACGGGTGTGGGGGGCGGGGTTAGCGGAAGCCGTACCCGATCCGCGGCCGAACGAAGTTGCGGTTCCCGACGCCGGGATTGCCGTACCCGAATCGGTAGCCGGGGTAGCCGAGGCCGTAGTTGCGGTACGTCGGGATGGACGGGGCGAACACGTTCGGGAAGCCGCCGGTGCTGAACGCCCGCCGGTTCAACACCACCCCGGTGAACGGGTTCGAGTACGTCTTGTTGGAGTACGACGCGCCGCTGTAAGGGTTGAAATAACCCTGCTGCTGAACGATGCCGCCGCTGGGCGTCGGGTAGACGGCCCCGTAGCTGCCGCCGAAAGGCCCCGGTTGGCCGAACGGGGTGACGAACTGGGCGGACGCGGTGCCTGCCGACACCGCCAACAGCCCGACCGCCACTAACCCGCCGACGAGGATGCGCTTGCTCATGGTGATCTCTCCGGATCGCGGTGGGGCGGCGGTTCCGTCCCTCGCTTTCTCAAAGGGATAACGGTTTCAGCGGACCGATCTTGCACGATCCCGACGTCTTGCCGGTGGAAATTCGGTGTCACGGTTCGCCGGCGGGGGGTAGGAGTAGGCGCATGCGATCCCCGATTCGTTCGTTCGGCGACTGATCGCCCCGGTAATCACGTTGTGGCGCGGCGACCGAATTATCCCCGGCACCCCATAATTCCGTTCTGTAAAGCCGCAGCATTCGCTCGGCGGCCGAATCTGGTTTCCGAAACTTCGCGCACTTCGCGCTCACGTCGCAGGTCTGTGAGCTACGGGAAAGGTATTGGACCACGTCAAACGTGTTCCAAGTCCGTCACCCCTCGGTAGGAACACGACACACGATGTTCGGACTCACCAACTGGCTCGGCCGCCTGGAGCCCACCCGCCGCACCCCGGCCCACCGCCTGTCGATCGAAACCCTGGAAGACCGCGCCGTCCCGGCCATCTACAACCCGACGGGCGTTCTGTTGTCGCCGTCCCCCGTCGAAGGGACCGCTTTCGCCGGGGCGGTCGTCGGGACCTTCTCCTCCACCAACCCGCTGGGGGGCCTCTCGGCTACGATCAACTGGGGGGCGACCGCCAGTCCCGCCACGTCGGTGGGGACGATCACGCTCGTCGGCTCGCAATTCGTGCCCGGCGTCGGCACCGTTCCCATGTACAGCATCACCGGTGGGACCACATACCCCACCGCCGGTGTGGGAAACGAACCGATCACCATCAGCGTCGCCGACTCCGCCGACTCGACCACGGGCATCATCACCAGTTCGACGCAGGTCGCGGACGCGCCGCTGACGACCACCGGTGGCCTTAACAGCGCCTCCATCACGCAAGGAGCGACGGTCAACTTCTCGGGCCTGATCGCGCTGATGACGTTCACCGACGGGAACCCGAACAGTACGCCCGCCGAGTTCACGGCGACCATTGACTGGGGTGACGGCACGCCGACCAGCCGCGGCAACATCACCAAATCGGGGGCCACCTACACGGTCACCGGTCGGCACACGTTCCTGACTCAGACGGCCTCCCCCAATACCCTCACCGTCACGGTCGATGACCAGGTGCTGGGCCGCGGTGCCAGTCGCACCACCGCGATCACGGTGACGAATGCGATCCTTTCCGGACCCACCGGGACCCCGGTCGTGACGACGGAAGGCGTGCAACTCAACGGGGTGCAGCTCGGCACGTTCTTCGACGGCAACCCGTACGCGACGGCGGCCGACTACAGCATTAGCATCGACTGGGGCGATGGCACCTCGAGCGACTCAGGGTCGGCGATGCTGGTTGGGGGCGACTCCAGCAACGCCTTGTTCGCCGTCCTCGGCACCCATACCTACGCCGACTCGACGGGGTCGCCCTACACGATCACCGCAACCGTCACCGAAGTGGGTGGCTCCAGTACCACGATCACCACGTCCGCCACCGTCGCGCCGGGCGCGATCCTGCCGACGGCGACGCCGGTCGCGCTGCCAGCGGGGACAACCGTCCCGGCCGGTACAGCGGTGGGCAGCTTCCTTGACGCCGGCGGCATCGACTTGGTGAGCGACTACAGCGCTTCGTTCGTCCGCTTCCTCGGCGCGGACGCGGACACCCCGCTAACGTTGACGCTGAGCGGCAACAGGTACACGCTCGTGACGGCCGCGGCCGCCACCTTCGCCGGCTCGGGCGGCGTCCTCCCGACAGGGAGCACCCCGTACACGCTGTCGATCATCAACTCCGACGGCGGCACCGGAATAACGCTCGGTACCCTCATCGTCGCCGCCGCGCCGGTCTCCCCGCCTGCGTCACCGCCGGTCTCTCCTCCCACCTCGCCACCCACTTCGCCGCCGACCGCCCCACCCACCTCGCCGCTGGTCTCGCCGCCGACATCGACGTTCGTGGCGACCGCGCCGAACAGCGGGCCGACCGGGACCGAGGTCAAGGTTTTCGACCCGGCTACCGGGCAGAACACCCGCACCCTGGTGCCGTTCGCCGGCTTCAAAGGGGCCGTCGATACCGCCACCGCCGACTTGAACGGCGACGGGATCGCCGAAGTGATTGTCGGGGCGGGGGCCGGCGGCGGCCCGCGGGTGGTCGTCCTCGACGCGGCCACGGGTGCGGAGTTGACCAGCTTCTTCGCCTTCGGCAACGGGTTCACCGGCGGGGTGGACGTGGCCGTCGGGGACTTGAACGGGGACGGTACGCCGGACCTGATCGTCGCCGCCGGGCCGGGTGGCGGGCCGCACCTCAAGGTGTTCGACGGCAAGTCGTTCGCCGAGTTGTTCAGCTTCTTCGCTTACTCGCCGACCTTCCTGGGCGGGGTGAACGTGGCCGCCGGGGACGTGAACGGAGACGGCGTCGCCGACATCGTCACCGGAGCCGGGGCCGGGGCCGGGCCGCACGTGAAGGTGTTCAGCGGGGCCAACCTGTCCGAGTTGTACAGCTATTTCGCCTTCGCGCCAGCGTTCGGCGGCGGGGTGCGGGTGGCGGCCGGTGACCTGAACGGGGACGGGTTCGCCGACGTGGTCGCTGGGGCCGGGGCGGGCGGCACCCCACTGGTGGCCGTGCTCGACGGCAAGACCGGAACCAGCCGCGGCTCGTTCCTGGCGTTCGACTCCGCGTTCCGCGGCGGGGTCAATGTCGGCACGACCGCCGGCACCGACGGCCACGCGGACATCGTGGCCGCCGCCGGACCCGGTGGCGGGCCGAACCTGCGGGTGTTCGACGGCGACACGTTCGACCTGCTGTCCAGCACCTACCCGTTCGGCAGCGACCTGCTCGGTGGCGTGTCGGTAAGCTGAACGCAAATGGGTGTCCCGCCGACGTGCCGTCGGCGGGACACCTTCGCCCTCACTCCGTCTCGATGGGGACGCGGTGGGTGGATCTATCGTCCTGCCTGTTCAAGTACCGGGCGACGACATCAGCCGGCCAGCGCGGGTTCACTACCGGCCTCTGCGACCGCCAGTTCGTTGGCGATCAGCCGGACGAGTTCGGAGGCGGGGGTAGAAATCAGATTTTGGATATGAAACCGTAGTTCTTTCTCCGACATGGCTTTGTATTGCTGCACACCGGAGCTATCCCACCCGGCATATGTCACCCACACCGTTGCAGGATAACCGAGTTCGGCGAACTCGATGACGCGAATTGCCCGATCTTCCTCGGCGAATCGGAGAACGATCGCGAACGTCGGCCCGGAGTTCCCTTTTGGCTTGAGCGGGTCCATGAATAGTTTGAGCCGTCCCTTCGTCACCTGCTCGACCGCCTGGGACATCTCCGCGATCATGGCGTTCAAGTCGTTGACCGCCTGGAGCGGCTTGTGTTTCCGTTCTTCTAGCGACTTCCGGAGCAGTTCCTCAAACTGGGACACGGCACACCTCCATCATACGAGGACGATCCGGCCGGTAAGTGGGTAGTGATCGGACAACCCGTCTCCAGCACCGTCGGCAAACGTGAA
>JBBRUO010000579.1:0-4016 GCA_038247725.1 Gemmatales bacterium | reverse complement strand
CTCCACCGACGAGCGCGAGCAGGAACACGAGGCGGCGCATGAAGCGACTCCGGATGAGAGGTGTACCGCTGTTGTATTTGAGCGGGACGAAGTTGAGCCGCGCATTACTCCTCCACCCACACGGCGGCGAGTGCCCGCACCGCGTCGATGCACCGCATCAGCCCGCTGACGCCGACCATACCCAGGCCGATCAACCCGACCGTCATCAGGCGGAAGCCGATGGTCATCCGCTCGCCGGCGAAGGCCACCAGCAGGATCGCCCCGGCGAGCGGGATGAGCGTGGCCAGCACCAGGAACGGGCCGAGCAACTTCGTCGCCCGGTTCACCTCCGCCCGCACCGCCGCCCGGTCGAACGTGTCCGGGTGGTGCAGGGACGGATACAGGCCGCGCAGCACGACGTACTGCACGCCGATGAAGCTGTACACGATACCGACCAGCGCCGACAGCACGAACGACACCGCGAAATGCCCGTACACGGCGAAGTCAACGTTTCCGACCGCGCAATCGATGGCCGTCGGGAACACGACCGCGCCGGGAATCCAGCCGAGTAACCCCAGCAGAATCGCCAGACGACCGAACCGGAGCGCGCCCCGCCGGGCGGTGTCGGTGAGGGCGGCCGCGCGCGGGCGGGCGAAGGCGCGGAGGCGGTTCCGCGCGGTTCCGATCACCACCCCGACCGCCAGCCACAGGCACACCGCATACGCGGCCGCGTCGTAGATGCCAACCACCCACGGGAACACTGTCAGGTGTTCGTCGGTCATCGGGACCTGGAGCGCGTTGTACGCGATGTTCAGCACCGACCCGACAATCTCCGGGGCCAAGGCCATCGCGAACGTCATGGCGATGGGGTGCCGCTCGACCAACTGGCCGAACCGCCCGACCCGTGGCAGCCGCGCCCGTGCGACCAGGATTCGCCGGGTGGCGGCGAGCGCGTCGGCCAGAGCCGCCGCCGACGGATAGCGGTCGGCCGGGTTCGTCTCCAGGCACCGCCGCAACACCGCCTGCAACTCGCGCGGCAACCCGTCCCACTTCGCCTGGCGATCCGCCGTCGGTAGCCCGCCGGTGGCAAGTTCAAATAAGACCACGCCGAGCGAGTACACGTCGGTGCGGCCGTCCACGTTCGACACGTCGTCGCCGTCGTACAGCACCCCCATCTGCTCCGGCGACATGTACCGCAACGTGCCGCCCATGCCGGACGGGTCGCCGGCCGCGCGCACGGTGTCCATGGCAACGTTGAAATCGACCAGCATCGGCCGGCCGTATCGGGTCAGGAGGATGTTCCCCGGTTTGATGTCGCAGTGCAGGATGCCGCGGTCGTGGGTGAAGGCGAGGGCGAGCGCGATCTGTTCCCCGATGCGGCAGACGGCCGGGTAAAAGTCGGCCGCTTCCAGCGATTGGCGGTCGCGGACGGCGGTCGGGTCGAATGCGCTCTGCCCGACGCTCGCCTCATCCACGGCCGCGAGGAACTGCTTGCCGGTGGCGGGCACCCCCTTCGCGTACAACTTCGGGATGACGGCTTCGAGGCTGGTGCCCGGCACATACTGAAGGCACAACCCGCGCGTCTGCGTCGGTTGGTCGATGACCTCGGCGAACACCTTCACGATGTGGTCGTGTTCCAACCCGGCGAGCGCCAGCCCCTCGGTGCCGACTGCCCCACCGTCGTGCGGCAGCTTCAGCGCGACCAGCCGGTCGAGCGACTGCTGGTGCGCGAGGTACACATTCGCCAGCCCGCCCTTGCCGAGTTTGTCCCGCAGGATGAAATCCCCGCCGACCGTCTGACCCAGGTACCACGCCCGCGACGGGGCCGCCCGGCCGACGGCGGGCAACTCGGTCGCGGTGGTGGCGAGTTCGGTGGGGGATGCCATGAGGAAGCGCAAGGAGACTATGACAAAGACGACGAATCACAATCGATTCGGGACGACGAATCACAAAGGGAATTCGGGAATCTCGCAGATGGCGTAGGGGCGAATGAAGTTGGATGCGATGCGTTCCCCGGTGCTTCGCAGTTCCAGTTCCTGGGGCGAGTGTTGTGCGTCGAGTTCCCGGACCCGATCAACGGTGTAACGAGTCCCAGTCACGGTAACGGTAATGTCCGTGAGCAAGCCCCAATACAAGAGACGACTGCAATCGTGGCGTCGCCGAGCAAGACCGGCATTTGGAGACCTGCGCCTCTCGCCTTCTCCAAGAGTGCGTGCCCTGTCACCCACGGCTTGCCCTCATTGAATGTATGGGGTGTACCCTCTCTCGCGGCCTCTTCCAACGTGGCCAGTTCTACGATCGTGTAGATGCAATACTCCGACAACGTCGTGGGGTCCATCACGTCCTCCACTGCGATGAGTGATGTTCTGGGGATGCCGAACTCAGTTCAGACACCCGCAACCGTAGAGATAGTACCGATCGAAACCGCTGCTAACCTGGGTGGCACGGCCAGGGCTTCATTTGACTGCCCGATCAACTCCCGTGCGGCGGCTAGTGCCTCCTCGTCCTCGATATCCCACACGGCACCGGCGTCCAAACGACCGGCGGTCATGGTGAGGTTCGCCAGCGTCTGCCCGACGCGCCACTCCGGTCGCAGGCGGCCCAGGTCGGCGAGCGCGGAGAGCAGAGCCGCGCGGGTGTTCGGGTTTGGGGTCATAACCGTTCCCTCACTTTGGGGAGTCCGGCGACCAGCCCCTTGAGTTGTCCGGTGACTTCGACGGCTCGCTCGCGGAACCGCAATCACTGCCGGATACTGTACGCGACGGCCGGGGGTGTCCAACGTGGATAAGATACCACCCCGACCGATGCCGTGACAGGAGCCAGCCAATGACACTCGCCGACCGTTATGCCGCCGCGTTCCCGAAGTCCCGTGCCGCCGCCGAACAGGCCCGCGTGCTGTTCCCTTGTGGCGTCACCCACGACACCCGCATGATGGACCCGTTCCCGGTGTACGTCAGCCGCGCCAAGGGCAGCAAGAAGTGGGCGACGGACGGCCAGGAGTTGATCGACTACTTCGTCGGCCACGGGTCGCACATCCTCGGTCACTCGGCGGATGACGTGGTGGCGGCCGTGCAAACCCAGATGGCCCTCGTCACCCACCCCGGCGCGTGTCACGAGTTGGAAATCGTGTGGGGGAAGCTCGTCCAACAACTCATCCCGTCGGCGGAGCGGCTGCGGTTCACTGGCAGCGGCACCGAAGCGACCATGATGGCCCTGCGGCTGAGCCGCCTGTTCACCGGCCGGCCGAAGTTCCTCAAGTTCCAGGGACATTTCCACGGCTGGCACGACTCCGTCACCCCCGGCGCGGACCCGCCCTACGATTCGCACGCCATCGCCGGAGTCCCCGACGCCATCGCCGGAGTCGCGGTGGTGGTTCCGCCGAACGACCTGAACCGCGTCGAGTCCGCGTTGAACGCCGACGACGGCATTGGGACCGTCATCCTGGAGCCGACGGGCGGGCACTGGGGCGGGGTGCCGATTCGCGGCGACTTCCTGCGCGGCCTGCGGGAGATCACCACCCGGTTGAACCGCGTCTTGATCTTCGACGAAGTCATCACCGGGTTCCGCGTCTCGCCCGGCGGAGCGCAGCAGATGTACGGTGTGACGCCCGACCTCACCGCGCTGGCGAAGATCCTGGCCGGCGGACTGCCCGGCGGGTGTGTGGCTGGGCGGGCAGACATCCTCGCTTTCCTCGAACCGCGACCCGGCAAGCCGAAGATGAAGCACCCCGGCACCTACAACGCGAATCCGCTGTCCGCAAGCGCGGGTATCGCCACGCTGAAGCGGATCGCCGCCGGCGGCGTGTGCGAGAAAGCCAATCTCGCCGCCCGCGCGCTGCGGAACGAGTTGAACGCCATGTTCGCGGCGAACCGGCTGTCGTGGTGTGCCTATGGCGATTTCAGCATGGTCCGGGTGGTGTCGAACTTCACCGAGGAACGGCCGCCGGCGGAAACCACCGACAACACCGGCTTCATCCCATTTGGCAACGACGTGACCGCCCTCGACGGGCCGAAGAACATGCGGCAACTCACGGCGCT
>JBBRUO010000578.1:0-4019 GCA_038247725.1 Gemmatales bacterium | reverse complement strand
GGTGGCGGCCGGGCCGAGCGTGCCGGGGCCGCGCGTGGTAGACGACTTCACGAACCTGATGGACCTGACCCCGACGTTCCTGGAAGTCGGCGGGGTGAAACTGCCGGGCGGGTTGAACGGCAAGTCGCTGTGGCCGGTGTTCGCGTCGAAGAAGTCCGGGCAGGTGGACCCGGAGCGAACGTGGGTCATCACCGGCCGGGAGCGACACGTCGCCGGCGCGCGGGCGGGGAACTTGCCGTACCCGCAGCGGGCCTTGCGGACGAAGGACTTCCTCTACATCCGCAACTACGCCCCGGATCGCTACCCGATGGGCGACCCGAAGGGCGTGACCGCCGAGAACACGCCGCCCGCGAACGCACTGGAGAACGACACTTACGCCGCCTTCGCCGACATGGACGCCAGCCCGACGAAAGCCTGGCTGATCGTGAACCGCACCGACCCGAAGTGGCAGTGGCATTACGATTACGCCTTCGCCAAGCGGCCGGCGGAGGAGCTGTTCGACCTCCGCAGCGACCCGGATCAGGTGAAGAACGTGGCCGGCGAGAAGGAATACGAGGCGGCGCGGAGAAAGCTCGCCGAACAACTCACGAAACTGCTGACCGACGCCGGCGACCCGCGCCTGGTGGAGAAGGACTGCCGGTTCGAGAAGCCGCCGTTTACCGACGGCCCGATGCCGGCGAAGAAGAAGTGACTTCCTACACCCTCTCCCGGAGACCGGCATGATTCGTTTCGCTCTGCTCCCACTCCTGCTTGCCACGTCGGCTGTCGCCGCCGAGCCGGCGAAGCGGCCGAACATCGTCTGGATCTTCGTGGACGACATGTCCGCGAACTTCTCCTGTTACGGCGAGAAGCTGATTCAGACCCCACACGTGGACAAACTCGCCGCCGAGGGCGTGAAGTTCACCCAGGCGTTCGTCACCGCGCCGGTCTGCTCGCCGTGCCGGTCGGCCCTCATTACCGGCTGCTACCAGACCACCATCGGCGCGCACCACCACCGCAGCGGTCGCGGCGAGTTGAAGATCCACTTGCCGGGCGACATCACTCCGGTGCCGGTGCTGTTCCAGAAGGCCGGCTATTACACCTGCATCGGCGGGCACAACACCAAAGGCAAGGGGCTCGGCAAGACGGATTACAATTTCGAGTGGCCGCGCGACATGTACGACGGCAACGACTGGGCCGGGCGGAAACCGGGGCAACCGTTCTTCATGCAGGTGCAACTGCACGGCGGGAAGTTCCGTGGCCAGGGGCCGAACAAGAACTGGGAAGGGCGCGTCACGCGGGAACTCGGCTCGAACACCAAGCCGGAGGACGTGACGCTGCCGCCGTATTACCCCCGCGACCCGGTGATCCTGCAAGACTGGGCCGATTACCTCGACTGCTGCCGCTACACCGACAAGGAAGTTGGCGACGTGATCGCCCGGTTGGCGAAGGAGAACCTGGTCGAAAACACGGTCATTTTCTTCATGACCGACCACGGCATCAGCCACGCGCGGGGCAAGCAGTTCCTGTACGACGAGGGCATTCACGTCCCGTTCGTGGTGCGCGGACCGGGCATTTCGAAGGGCACCGTGCGGAACGATTTGGTCGAACACATCGACACGACCGCGACTTCGCTCGCCCTCGCCGGCATCGCGATTCCGAAGTGGATGCAGGGGCGAGATCTGTTCGCCAAGGACTACGCCAAGCGGGGCGCGGTGTTCGCCGCCCGCGACCGCTGTGACGAGACGATGGAGCACATCCGTTGCGTCCGTACCGCGCAATACAAGTACATCCGCAACTATATGAATGAGCGGCCCCACCTCCAGCCGTGCAAGTACAAGGATGACAAGGCCATCATCAAGAAACTCCGCGAGTTGCACGCCGCGAAGAAGTTGGACCCGCTCACCGAAAAGTTGCTGTTCGCCCCGACGCGGCCGAAGGAGGAGCTGTACGACCTCGCGGCCGACCCGCACGAGATCAACAACCTCGCCGCCGACCCGAAGCAACAGGCCACCCTGGTAACGATGCGGAAGCGGCTTGCCGAGTGGGAAGAGAAGACCGACGACCAGGGCCGCAAGCCGGAGCCGATGGCGATGTACGACTCCGACATGAAGGTGTACCTCGGCGGCGGGAAGAAAGCCAACACCGACGAGTTGAAGACGAACATCGAACTCAACAAAACCTGGGCCAAGGAGGGCAAGTGATGCGCGCGATCAACTGTCTGCTACTGGCGTGCGGCCCGTTGTTCGCCGCCGACCCGCCGACGAAACCGAACGTGGTCATCGTGTTCGTCGATGATTTCGGCTGGGGCGACCCGTCGTGCTATGGCAACACCCTGGCGAAGACGCCGCACACGGACCGCCTGGCGAACGAAGGCGTGCGGTTCACGCAGGGGTCCGTCGCCTCGCCGATCTGTTCGCCGTCGCGGTGCGGCATCCTCACCGGGCAGTTCCCGGCCCGCTGGAAGATCACCAGTTACCTACAAACCAAGGCCGGGAACCGGGCGTGCGAGATGGCCGACTTCCTGGACCCGAAGGCCCCGACCTTGCCCCGGATGTTGAAAGAAGCCGGCTACGCCACGGCCCACGTCGGCAAGTGGCACCTCGGCGGCGGGCGGGACGTGACCGACGCGCCGAAGTTTGCCGCCTACGGCTACGACCTCGGCCTCGGCACCTACGAAAGCCCGGAGCCGGCCGCCGCGCTTGGACTGAAGACCACCCCCTGGGGGCCGGCCGACAAACTCGAACCGCAGCAGGTACCGCGGCACGAGCGGTCTCGGTGGATGGTGGATCAGACACTGGCGTTCGTGACAAAGGCCGGTGACAATCCCGCCTTCGTCAACCTGTGGCTGGACGACACGCACACGCCGTTCGCCCCGTCGCCGGAGCAACTCAAGGCGGTGAAGGCCGAGGGCGACACCCCTGCGAAGGCGCGCTACAAGGCGGTGCTGGTCGCGCTGGACGTGCAAATCGGCCGACTGCTCGACGGCCTGAAGGGGACGAACACCCTGGTGCTGCTCATCGGTGACAACGGGGCGTCACCGCCGTTCGAGCGGGAGCGGGGCGGCGGGTTGCGCGGGCAAAAACTCAGCCTGTACGAAGGCGGCATTCGCGTGCCATTCGTGGCGTGGTGGCCCGGTCACGCGAAGGCCGGCGTCGTCAACACGAAGACCGTCATCGCCGCGACTGACCTGTTCCCGACGCTCGCCAACATTTGCGGGGCGAAGTTACCCACCGGCTACGCGGCCGACGGCGAAGACCTGACCGCCGCCATCCGGGGTGAATCGCCGGTTCGCACGAAGCCGCTGTTCTGGGAGTACGGCCGCAACGACAAGTCGTTCGCCTACCCCAAGGACGCGACGCACCGAAGCCCGAACGTGGCGGTCCGCGACGGCGACTGGAAACTGCTGGTGAACGCCGACGGCACCGGTGCCGAGTTGTACGACCTGGCCCATGATCGCAATGAGGAAAAGAACCTCGCAGCGGATAAACCCGCGGTGGCGAAGCGCCTGACCGAACTCGCCCTCAAGTGGAGGAAATCGCTCCCATGACCCGTGCCTCACTCTCCCTGCTCGCCTTCGCACTCTCGACCAACGCGGTCCCGGCTGCCGACCCGCCGAAGAGGCCGAACGTCCTGTTCATCGCCGTGGACGACCTGAACCACTGGGTCGGTCACCTGGGACGGAACAAGCAGACGAAGACACCGAACCTCGACCGCCTGGCCAAGATGGGCGTGACGTTCACGCGGGCGCATTGCGCCGCCCCGGTGTGCAACGCCAGCCGTGCCGCGCTCATGTCCGGGATGCGGCCGGGCACCACGGGCGTGTACGACAACGGCCAGCAGTGGCAGCCGGTCATCGCCAAGGACCAGACGCTGACCACGCAGTTCCGGAACGCCGGGTACAACGTGTACGGCAGCGGGAAGATCTACCACGGCAACGCTCATCGCCCCGGCGAATGGTCCGACTACTTTGTCGGGGCCAAGGAGAAGGCGACCCCTCATCCGGACTCCAAGAACGACGGCGTCGGCGGCATCAAGTT
>JBBRUO010000577.1:0-4021 GCA_038247725.1 Gemmatales bacterium | reverse complement strand
TACACGGCCGGCACCCCGCAGGCCGTCGAAGGGGATGGCGAAGCCGTGCTGGTCACGGGTGTGACGGCCGGGACCATTCCGGGCACGGCCGTGCTGACCGTGCAGACGGTCGGCGGTGGCAACCTGACTCGCTTCCACGGCGGCGGCGGCCGCGTCAGCAACGCCTCGGTCGGGCACCCCGGCCCGCAACCGCTGTTCGACTACCGCAACAACGCCTACCGCGGGGTGCTGCCGTTCTTCATGCGGATGGTGCCGTAACCGGCGGTTGAGTCGGTACGGGTTCCCAACCCGCCGCGTGACAGGGTGCCGAACAGGCCCCCGTTACGCGGCGGGTTCGTTCTTGGAGAAGTGGTCGCGCAGCAGGGCGTTCGTCCGCTCCGGGAACTGGATCGGGAGGCCGTGCGCGGCGTCGGCAAACTCCTCGTACCGCGCGCCGGGAATGCCGCCCGCCAGTTGTTTGCCGAGTTTCGGCGGGGCGATCAAGTCGTGGGCCCCGCTCATCACGAGCGTCGGCACTCCCGCCAACTCGCCGAGGCGCGGCACGACGTTTGACGCCCGCATTGCCTTCAGTTGCGGCCCGACGACCGGCGGCTGATCCGCCAGGTCGTGCCCGAACAGGTCGGCGACCCGCGCCGCCAGCGCGTCCGGGTCTTCCTGTGCCAGCGCCGCCGCCGGCATCACCAGCCGGAGGAAGCCGCGCCGCCGCATCCGCCGCGTGCCGAGCTTCGACCGCATCCCGAACCACATCATCTTGAGCGTGAGCGGGGCGACGGCCTTCCCGTCCGCAAAGGTGCAGAGCAGCGACAGGCTTCGCACCCTCGCCCGGTGTTCCAGGGCCAGCGCGACCGCCACCAGTCCGCCGAGTGAGTGGCCGACGACGTGGGCCGACTCCCACCCAACGGCATCCAGTACCGCGCGCGCGTCTTCGGCCATGCGGGGCACGGTCAGGTCGCCGGTGAACAGCCGGCTCGCCCCGATTCCCCGGTTGTCGAAGGTGAGGCACCGGAAAGAATCGGAAAGTCCTTGGACCTGAGGCAACCAGCCGCCGCCGTGGACGCCGACGCCTTGAATCATCAGCACGGGCGCGCCGCTTCCCGCGACGGCGTACGCCAGCCGACAGCCGTCCGTTTCCGCAAAGCGATCCATCGGTAACTCCTTGTCGCCCGCGGACCACCGGCCGGCGTACAATCAATTCTATTGTCGCCGCCTCCGCACCCCAGGGCTTCCCCGGTGTCCACCGACCGCATCTCCGACTACCTGCAACAGTTCGCCCAGGCCCGCTCCCAGATGACCGAGCAACTCGGCCGGGTGGTCATCGGGCAGGCCGAAGTGATCGAGCAAATCCTCGCCGCCGTTTTCACGCGTGGGCACTGCCTGCTCGTCGGCGTGCCGGGGCTGGCGAAGACGCTGATGGTGTCCAGCATCGCGCAAATCCTGGACGTCAGTTTCAAGCGGGTGCAGTTCACCCCGGACCTGATGCCGTCGGACATCACCGGGACGATGGTGCTGGACGAGAACGACCAGGGCCGCCGCGAGTTCCGGTTCATCAAAGGGCCGATCTTCGCCAACGTCCTGCTCGCCGACGAGATTAACCGCACCCCACCGAAGACCCAGGCCGCGCTGCTGCAAGCCATGCAAGAGCGCGAGGTCACGGTCGGCCAGGATACGCACAAGCTACCCGACCCGTTCTTCGTCATCGCCACCCAGAACCCCATCGAGCAAGAGGGCACCTACTCCCTCCCGGAGGCCCAACTCGACCGGTTCATGTTCAACGTGTTCGTGGACTACCCGTCCGTGGACGAGGAAAAGCGGATCATCTCGCAGACGGCCAAGGACGAGACCGCCGAACTCACCAAGGTGCTGACCGGCAAGGCCATCAGCAACCTGCAAAAGCTCGTCCGCAGCGTGCCGGTGGGCGACTTCGTGACCGAGTACGTGGTCAAACTGGTGCGGGCGACGCGGCCCAAAGACCCGACCGCGCCGGACTTCATCAAACGGATGGTGGACTTCGGGGCCGGGGTGCGGGCGGGGCAGTATCTGGTGCGGGCCGGGCAGGCGTTCGCCGCGATGGACGGCCGCTTCACCGTCGCCATCGACGACATCAAGAAGGCGGCCATCCCGGTGTTGCGGCACCGCATCGCCGCCAACTTCCAGGCCCAGGCCGAGGGCAAGACCAGCGACGATTTGGTCGTCGAACTGTTGAAAGTGGTCGGCGAGCCGGAACCGCAAAAGTACGTCGCCACCGCCGGCAAGAAGAAGCTGTAAGAAGTCCGGCGGAGTCCGAGCCGGAAGCGTGAGCGTCGGTTTTGGGAGGGCGCGGCTCCGGCCGAGCCGCGAACCACAAATGCGGCTCGGCCGGAGCCTCGCCCTCCCAAGAATTGAATCACCTCGGAGCCGCCGCCATGCGATTCGCCGTGTTGTCGGTCCTCGTCGTCGGCTCCGTCGTCGCCGCGCCGGTGCCGAAGGAATTGCGGAAGACGGACGACGCGAAGGCCGTTCTCGGCACCTGGAAGGCGCACGCCCTGTCCGTCAACGGTCGCCCGGAACAGGTCATCGCCACGCACACGTTCCGGCTCGAACCCGACGGCCGGAGTCACACCCTGTTCGGGGATGGCCAGCGATCCGACTGGACGTACACCCTCGACCCGACGACCACCCCCAAGCGGATGACCTGGGTCGGTGCCGGGACCGGCAACAACGTGACCTTTCAGTGCGTGTTCGAGGTGTCCGGCGACACGATGAAGTTGGGGTTCATCGGCAACGGCAAAACCGCGCCGGCGAAGGTGGAACCGGGGCCGGACCTGACCTTGTACGAGATGAAGCGGGTGAAGTGACCGCCGTTGACGGTCACTTCACCTTCAGGACCCGCTCGATGAGCGTCGCCACCTCGCGCGGCGTCAACTTCTCGGCCGCCATCGCCCGGAATTCATTCACCCCGTCGGCGGTGCGATCCGCGCGTCCCGGTACCGGCTTGTAAGCGTCCCGAAGTTGCGCCAACAACACGTTCCGCCCGAACACCTGCTCCTTCACGAACGCGACTTCTTCGCGGGCTTTGTCTTGCGCGTCCCTTTCCGCCAGGATCGCGGCGCGCTCGGCCGGGTCGCCGTCGGGACCGGCCTCGGGCAGTCGCAGTTTCTTCATGACCGGCCACTCCGGGTCGGCGTCGGGTAAGTCCTGCGCGAGCAGTTCGACGTACCCGGTCAGCAGGATTTCCGCCTGCTCTCGCCGCGACGCGGTGAACTCCTTCCCGGAGATGTAAATCGCGCTTGCCAGCAGGCTCCGCGCCTTCCAGCGCGTCACCGGGTCGCGGCTGAGTGCGAGCGCCTTCTCGGCGAACGCGCTCACCTTCGCGTGGTCCTCCCGGAGGCGGCCGTTGGCGATGGCTTTGGCGGAGGCCAAGTATACCCGGGCGCGGTCCTCGGCGGCGGGGAACTCCTTCGCCAACGCGGCCGCGCGGGCTTCCAGTTCGCCGACCATCTTCTCGGTGCAGACGACGCTCGGCCCGGACAACTCCGCTCGCAGTTCGGCCGACGGCGGGTCCGCCCTCGGCAACTTCTTCGGCTTCACCGGGGCGTTCTCCTTCGGCACCGGCACCTTCGCCAGCAACTTCTGGACGTTCGCGTGTGCCGCTGTCCGCTTCTCGTCGCTGGTGAAACCGAGTAGGTATTGCTCCTTGAAGGGAGTGGCCCCACGCTTCGTGTACAGTTCGCAGAACTCGAAGCCCAAGTCGGCCGGTTCCCCGCCGAGCAGTTTCCCGGCGACCGCGTGGGCCACGTCCCGCACTCGCGTGACCAGCGGGTACCGTTTCCGCTTGTCGTCAGTGTAATTCGTCTCGTGGAACACGGTGTCGCACTCAAGGAACGGCCGCACGCGGTCGAGATCGGCCTTCGTTCCCACGGCCCCGATGACGAACAGTGCCGGGGTCCGTTCGGCGAGCGACAGCCGGTCGTTCGCCAGCACCGCGCGGGCGACGGGCAGGGCTTCGGCAATCTCGAACGAACAGGCGAGATGCAGCCCGACC
>JBBRUO010000576.1:0-4066 GCA_038247725.1 Gemmatales bacterium | reverse complement strand
CGTGATCCGCAACGTGCCGACGGGGCGCGGGACGCGTTGCCGTGGGGTGGCGTTGTCGGCACTCCGGCCCGATTCGATCTCGACGTGCGACAACGCTCCGGATCGCAGGTCCAACTCCGTCTGGAGTTTCAGGGCGGCCTGTCCCGATCCGTTCCGGCCGCCGCACCCGCGGAACCGCTCCCGTTGGTCATCCGGCAAGGTGATCGTCGTGCTGTCCAGCACGATCACGGCCGGGAACCGCTCCAACAGGGGAGCCAACGCCTTCTCCGCCCCGACGACCACTCGCACCGCCCGGCGGAACAACCCTTCGAGGAAGGCGACGAGCGTGGGCGTGTGCCGCTGGTCGATGGCTTGGGGGGTGACGGCCGCTCCGCTTTGGGCGGCGATGCGGGCCAACTCCTCATCGGAGGCATTCGGCTTGTGGAGGAAGCCGAGGACGAACGTGCGGGCGAGCGACCGGGCGGTGAATTTCCGCTGCCGGACGATGACCCCACTTTCCCGCCCGGCCTCGGCGGCGAGCGGCCCGAAGAGTCGCTGGATCGCCGCCCCCACATACGCGGCCGTACTCATGGGAAGTCCCTCGCACAGGGTCACGATTGTCGCCAACCGATGATTGTGGAAGGACTTCCCACCATTCTGTAGACCAAAAGCTCCTTAACTTGATGCCTATGGGGTCGCCGAATGCGTCCCCCCAGGGGGACCGCGTTGCCGCCGAACGGGAAGTCGTCGATCGGGTCCCACGGGCGGTCGAGCGGCGGCACGGCCGCACGGCCCACTTCCGCCCCGCCGGCCGTGGCCGCCCACTGTTCCCCGCCGGCCCGCCGGAACCGAAGGTCGTACACCGCCTGCCCCGGACACGCCACCAGCACCCGCCGGTCGTCGCCGTCGCCGGTCACTAGCATGGTCGTCGGCACTTCGTCACCGAACAGATCCGATGCCCAAGTGGCGTTTTCGTCACCCCGCCAGCCGGCCGCCCGCAGGTGACGTTCGACGGCCGTCCAACTTTCCCGTAAGCCGGACGCCCGCGCCGGCCGCCGGCGGGGGTCGCGGAGGTCCTCGGCGGTCAGCCGGATCAGGTCGCCGGCGGCCGGCACCCCGTCCTCGTCGAACTTGTCGGCCAGCACCGCCAGGGCGAGGGCGTCGCCGTCCTCCCAGGCCTTGGCCAGGATCGCGTGCGCGTCGGTCATGGGTCCTCCGGAATATCAAAAAGGGTGGCACGAACCGGGGGCCGGGAGTCCGCCTCCCGCCTGGGGGGCGCGGGCGGGTTCGGACGGGGCGACCGTCGGCGTCCGCCCGGCGGACGGCCAGCCATTCCCCGAATTGCCCGGCGGCCCACTGGTGATCGCGGCTAGCTCGACGCCGGAGTACCACTCGCCGACACCACCACGATCGTCCCGAACCAAACCACCCCCGCACGGCGGTGATGGCCAGCGGGTAGACTGGGCCGGTCCCCCACCCCTCACCGCCCGGTGTCCTCATGCCCCGCCTCTCCCTCCTCGGCCTGCTCTTCGCCTCCCTCGCTGCCGCCGACGAGCCGCCGCTGCCGCCGCAGCCGTTCGAGAAGACGCCGTTCCGCCCCGTCACGATCCCCGAATGGGTGCGTGGCACCACCGGCGTCGGGTACACGCTGTCCGGCTTGGACACCGCCGGTCGCACCGCCGCCGTCCGGCACGGCGTCACCATCAGCGAGATGAACTTCGTCGATCCGTTCTACCCGTACTACGACAGCAAACTGCTGAAGAAGCGCAGCCCGCACGTCGCCCTCGACCGGCTGCCGAAGGAGATCGCCGAGTACCAAAAGCTCGGCATCCGCATCCTCGGCGTCTACCCGCCGACGCTCCAGGGCGAGGTGTACGAGGCGCACCCGGACTGGCGGCGCATCCCCACCGACACCACGACCGTCCCGCAAGTGGACCTGAAGAAGTTCGGCCACGGCGGGATGCTCTGCCCGCTCGGACCCTACGGCGACTTCTTCCTCGACGTGCTGGCCGAAATCCTGACCCGGCACCCGGCCGTCGATGCGTTCAGTTTCGACGGCCTGCACCACGGCGGCGTCTGCTACTGCGAACACTGCCGCAAGAACTACAAGGCCGACACGGGCAAGCCGATCCCGCCGAAAGCGGACCTGAACGACCCCGCGTTCCGCCGCTACCAGCACTGGGCCGACCGCCGGTTGGAAGCACTCGTGGCGAAGGCGCAAACCCGGCTGAAGGGCATCAAGCCGGGCGTAGCGCTGGTGACGTGGACGACGAACGCCGGCCGGTACGGGCACTTCCTGAGCCTACCCCGGAACATGTCGGCGCGGACGAACCTGCTGTTCGACGCACCGGATCAGGAGTTCTGGGCGGACGAGAGCAACCGCGGCAACACGGTGGTGCCGGCGTTCGCCAACGCCTACGCCTGGGCCGTCACCAACCACCGCGTGGCGTTCAGCGAGCCGTACCTGATGAGCCACGGCAACCCCTACGGGAAGGACAGTTTCCCCGGCCACGAGATCGAGCGGCGGATGATGTTGGCGCTGACGCACGGGGCCGGGCCGAGCATTGCTGTCGCGCAGCCGAAGCGGTTGCGGGCGGCGGTGGACCACTGCCTCGACGAGGTGCGGCGGCGGAAGCCGTGGCTGACGCACAAGTTCCCGGAGCCGTGGGCGGCGCTGCTGATGAGCGACAACACCCGCACCTTCTACGGCCGCGAGGCGGGGCGGGTGGAGGAACGGTATCTGGCGAACGTGTTCGGCACCTTCCGGGCGACGCTGGAAGAACATTTGCCCGCGACCGTCGTCAACGATTGGAACCTGACGCCCGACGAGTTGAAGAAGTACGCGGTGCTGATTTTGCCCAACGCCGCGAGCCTCGACGACAAGCAGGTGAAGGCCGTCGACGAGTACGTCCGCGCCGGCGGCGGGCTGGTGGCGAGCCTGGATACGTCGCTGTTCGACGAGTACGGCGACCCGCGTGCCCGGTTCGCCCTCGGCGAGTTGCTCGGCGTCGAATACCAGGGGCTTCCTACGGCCGCGGCGGTGAAGACCGACCTCGACGTGAACTTCGCAAAGGGAATCGGCCCGGACTACTGGGAGAAGCGGAAGAACGTGTTCGACCTGACCCTCGGCGCGTCGTGGCTGAACGCCGGCAAGCTGGCGGAGTACGTCGGCACGGACCCTGTCACGTTCAAGGGGCCGGCGGTGCGGGTGAAGACGCTGGCGGGCACGCGAACACTCGCCACGCTACGGGTGAAGGGCGACCCGAAAGCGGAGCCATTCCCGGCGGTGGTGAACCGCACGCACGGGAAGGGGCGGGTGGTGTACCTGCCGGCGGGGATCGACGCCGGGTACTACCTGTACGCCTACCCGTACCAGCGGGCGCTGCTGACAAACGCCATCCGCTGGGCCGCCGGCGATAACCGCCCGCCGGTGACGGTGACGGCCCCGATGTGCGTGCAATCCACGGTGATGCGGCAAGTGAAGGACGGCAAGCAACGGCTGATCGTGCATCTGTTCAACGACGTGAACACGACCGGTGGGAAAGCGCTGCCTATCGATGATGTGCCGCTCCGCGAGGAGACGCTGCCGATCCATGACATCCGCGTGACGTTCCGCAAAGGGTACAAACTCGGCGCGATCCGCCTGCAACCGGACGGCACCGAGTTGAAGGCGACGGAAACGGCCGACGGCGTCTCGGTGGTCGTGTCGAAGCTGGCGGTCCACGCGATGGTGGTGGCGGAACTGACGGGTCGGTGACGGCGGTGTCGCACGTCCATCTCGGGGCCGAGCATGATCTTGTGGGGTCCGGCGGGGGCGCGGCAACTCGCTCGCCGGGTGACCGGCGTTACGGGGCGACTTGTCGAACTCCAACACGGTCGGCTGGTCGCGGCCGCCCAGCCAGGTGTGTGGGCCGCCCCGTCCTTCCAGCCGGCCAGACACGGTTCGTGCCGCCAGTGGTAGTCCTGGCGGCCGAGGGTGAAGGCGTTCCTCACCCACACCAGGCACTGCCGCACCCGCCGCCCGGCGTCCGCCCAAGCCAAGCCGGGCCGGCAGGTAGGCGTACCACAGTTAGAACCCAGGCCCCGG
>JBBRUO010000575.1:0-4066 GCA_038247725.1 Gemmatales bacterium | reverse complement strand
TCGGCCGCCGGGCCCGTCGGGGGGGGCCCCCCTCCGGGGGTCCCACCCCCCCCGGCGGGGGCTCGGCCCGGGCCGCCCCCCCCCCGCCGGCGGTGTTGGTATACGACTCGACTCAGCGGCCATCACCGGGGAATCCTGGGGCACCACCCGGGAACCCGCCGGGCTGACCGCCGGGTTGGCCACCGGGGTTTTGCGCGGCGTCCTCGCGGACTTGTTCGACCCGCCACGACGGCGGTGCGGCCAACATGTACTTCACCCACTTGTCGGCGAGCAGCTTGAACGCATCCGGATCGACCGACGTGTCGGCTTCGCCGGACTTGGTCAGGTGGAACGCCAGGCAGAACTCGCGGCGGACGAGCTGCTTGTCCAGTTTCATATCGCGGGGCAAGCGGTTCAACCGCTTGAGGAAGTCCGCCCACATCCCCTGCTTGTCCTGGTCGTGCGTCAGGTAGTACACCAGTGCCCAGGAGGTCGCCAGCGCTTTGGCCTCCCGCACGGCGGCCAGCGGCGGGCTGTTGTCGATCACGCCACCGCCACCCGGTTGGCCGGGGAACCCAGGCTGACCCGGAAAGCCGGGTTGGCCGGGCGGTTGTCCGGGGAAGCCGGGTTGGCCGGGCGGTTGGAACTGGGCGAGATCGGAGTTGCCGTCACGGCGGCCGCTGCCGCCCGGTCGGCCGGGTTGCCCGAAGGGGGGCATGCCGCCGGGGAACCCGCCTTCGGGAGGAGCACCGGCCGGCGGGCCTCCCGGCACGGGAAGACCTTCCTTCCGGTCCAGATCCTGGTCATTCCGCCAGGCGATGAAGTACTGGTCCGTGATGACGCGGTCGAGCAGCACGTCGTTGGCGGGCAGTTCCTTGGCCGCGTGGAACTCCCGGAACTGGCGGTGCAAGACGTAGTTGGTGGAGCCGTAACCGGCCCCGATGCCGAGGGTCAAGCTCGGCTTCCCGGTGACGGTCACGATGCCGGGATCCTTCGGCTTCTGAAGCAGCGAGGACAGGCCGAACTCCACCCAGTCCGGCAGTTGGACGTATTTCGACAGCCCGCCCACGGTGGCGTACAGTTGCCGCGACCCTTCCCCGGTGACGGCGGCCGTGATCGCTTCTTCCTCAAGCGCCAGATCGACGAGGGCGTAGGTCATGATCCGCGCCACCTCGGTGGCGGAGGTTTTCTCGTCCACGTTCGGGGCTTTCCCCTTCAGCAGTTGTTCGCGGTCCCACCCGTCGCGGTAGTGCGCCTTCGCCGACTGGCGGAAGCTGAGGGCCATCTCGTCCGACCGCTCCGGCGACATCACGAGGATGTCGTGTCGGGGGGAGTAGAAGGCGTCGGCGGAGATCGGCCCGCCGTCGAGTTTATCGTGGTAGTTGGACAACTCGCTCCCCTTAGGCACCAGCACGGCGAGCAGTTGCCGTTCGGGGAATGGGAGGGCGGTGCCGCGGACGGCGTGTAGCAAATAGAACGCCTTGAAGTTCCGCTCCAGGGCGTCGAGCCGGCGGTTGATGGCGTCGTTGGTGACGTAAGTGGGGCCGTAGTTGATGAGCGCGTAGTGGGCACTACTGGCGATGTTGTCGGCCTTCCGCAACCGCTGCCGCCAACTGTCGGCGTCGGCGGGCGGGGCGAGGGGTTGACCCAGCTTCGGCTCGATCTCCTTGAACGCTTTCAGGAACGCCGCCAGCCGCGCGGGCACGGCGTCGGTCTTCGGGTCCGCCGCCTCCGTCCACTTGACCAGTTCCTTGGAGTAGGTGATCGCTTCGTCGACCAGGTTGTTCTCCAGCGCGTCGCGGATCAAATCGAACATCGCCTCGTTCCGACGGGCCCCGGCCGGCAGCACCACTTTGTCGTGCTTGTTCTTGAACTCCTTGGCCAGGGTCGGCAGGTTGATCTGGTAGCCCTGGAACGGCGGGCTGTCCCACAGGAGCAGGGATTCGCCGGACTCGGTGCGGACGACCGGCTGCCACAGCGGGTTGGTCGTCTGGTTGTACCGCTTCTCCGGGAACACGAGTCGCTTGAACACGCCAGTGTGCGGGATCGTCACGACGATGGATTTCTCGGCCGACACCGTCCCCCCCGCTCCGGGGCCGGGTTGACCGGGTTGTCCGGGGAAGCCGCCGCCGGGCATGCCCGGCGGGGGTCCTTGGCTGCCACCACCCGGCGGTGGTCCCTGGCTGCCGCCGGGGCCGGGCATCCCTGGGAAGCCGGGGCCGGGTATGCCGGGACCGGGCTGTCCGACTCCGCCCCCACCGCCGTCCGAACCGAGGCGGACGCGGATGGCGATGTAGCCGGGCGCGGCGATCTGGACCGGCGGTTGGATCCGCTGAGCGTCGGCGACGGCCGTCACCGCCAGCAAGCCGAGTGTGACCGCGAATGGGCGCGTCATGGGACGAGTACCCCAGAAGGAAGTGGGAACGAGTGCGCGAATGGTATTCTGACCGCCTCGCGCGGGGCGGGCAACGGCAAACCCGCCGCCCGTCACCGTTTCGGGTACGGGACGAGGTACTTGGTCTTGTTCCGGCTGTCGTTGATCAGGATGTCGGGGAGACTCGGCCGGATGCGTTCCAGCCACTGGGTCACTTCGTTCACGTTCGGGTCGCCGCCGAGGATGTTCGCCGCCTGAAGGAGCGGGGAGAACAACTCCTTCTCGATCTTCACCGCGGCGTCGGCGACCGCTTTCTTGCCGCCTTGTTGGACGGCCGGGTTCTTCTGAATGGCGGCCGACCACGCGGCGGCGGCGGTCGTGAATCGTTGGGCGGACGCCTTCCAGTCGATCACCTTCATCTCGTCCGTCTTGTCCGCGCGGACGCGGAAGTGGTCGTTCGCCCCGTACGCGACGACATACGCCAGCACATCGACGTTCACCTCGGTGCCGATGCTGGCGGCCATCAAACCGAGGGTGGCCTCCCCGACTTCCTTGACCGACGGCGGCGGCTGGATCGCCGGGTCGCGGAGGGCCACCCGCGCGAGCGTGAACAGCGGGTGGAGCGTTTCCGTCTTGCCGACGTACCCCTCCGCCCGTGCCTTGGCCAGCGCCCGGACGGCCTGGAGGCGGTAGAAGCGGATGGCGGCGGTGCGGGCGGTCGCCTGTTCGGCGGGGGTGCGGGAGGTGACCGCGATCACGTCCGTGATCGGCACCCCTTTCTCGACGTACCCCATCAGGATGCCGACCAGTTCCGTCAGTTGGTCCGGCAAGAAGTCCTTCGTCCCCGGCCGCAGCACGTCGTACTTGTTGAGGAACGCCTCGCACGCGCGGAGGGTGTAGTACAGCACGTCCGGCGGGGTGGGGGCGGGGGCCTTCTTGTCGTCCTTGAACACGTCCCCCTTGAGCAACCGGAGCAACCCCCGGCCGACGGCCGGCGAGGCGGTCTCGGCGGCGGGCACCAGCAACCGGGCGGCGTTCAGCCGGAGAACCGGCGGCGGGTTCCGGTCGGTCATCAGCAGCACGATCGCGTCGAACAACTCGGCCCCGTATTGGCGGTGGTAATCCCGCTGATTCTCGTTCATTTTCGCCCAGTCCGCGTCCGACACGAACTCGCGGCGGACCTCCTCGATCAACTTCTCCATCGTCTTGACCGGGTCGCGGGGGCGGAGGGCGTCGTCCTTCGCCCGGATGGTTTCGTGATACTCCGGTTGCGTCACCTTGAAGACGACGCTCTGCGCCTTCTCCCGAATCGCCACCTTCGCCGGGTCGGTGAGGCCGATGACCCCCTCCTTCAGCCGCTCCAATTGCGCGTTGGATTCGGACGACACCTCCTGCTTCCGGTCGTAGGCGGCGAGGAGACGCTCGATGGGCGTCTGGGCGGTGGCGGGCGCGCCGAGGACGGCGGCGGCCAGCACGACGGCGGGGATTCGAAATCGAGACATGGGATTGCACCTGCTCGGCGAACCTGGGGCTGACAGTCACAACACCGGAAGTCCGTCGCCGTTGGTACGGTCGCCGAATCCGGATCTGAAGGTGAGGCTACCAGCGGGGTCCGGCGGAAGCAAGCACCGCCGTGCCGGGTTGCGCGGCGTGGCCCCACCCGCGGGCGAATAACCGTTCACTCCGACCGTCCGCGCTATACGTTAGCCGAGC
>JBBRUO010000574.1:0-4070 GCA_038247725.1 Gemmatales bacterium | reverse complement strand
TATTATGGGGGTGGGTCGCTCGCTCCGAGCGCGACTCCTCCCCCCCCCCCGACTCTCGGAGCGAGCCACCCACCCTGAAAAACGGCATGGCCCTGGTCACGCCGGCAGCATGCCGACGGACTTGGCGTAGTTGAAGATGCCGCCGGCCTCGATGATCGGGGTGATCTCGCCGAGCGGCTTCAGCGGCCACACGTCGCCCGTGGTGCGGTTCGTCAACCGGCACGCCGCCAGGTCGATACTCAACTCGTCGCCGGTGCAAATCTGGTCGGTCAGCCGGGACTCGGACTCCAGCGGCAGCAGGTACGCGCCGTTCACCGAATTGCGGTAGTAAATGCGGGCGTAGAACTCGGCCACCACCGCGACCACGCCGGCGGCGGCGAGGGCGATGGGCGCGTGCTCGCGACTGCTGCCACAGCCGAAGTTCTTGCCGGCGACGATGATCTTGTATGGCGACACGAACTCGTCGCCGGCGTCGTGGAACGGGACGTGGCCCTTGGGCAGCCCCCCGGCGGCGGGCGGCACCCCGCAGAGGGCGTACTTGCCGAACATCCGGTACTCGGCCGGGATCGACGGGTTATACGTCAGGTATTGGGCCGGGATGATCTGGTCGGTGTCGATGTTGTCGCCGAGAACGTAGGCCCGGCCGTCGAGGATGGTGGTCACGGAAGTCGCCTCTGAAAAAATGGGGTGTCCGGAAACGTGGCGCGTTTGGCATAATAGTACTTAGCTCTCCCGGTGGCGGAAGGTAACACCCGGTTCCCGCCGCGCGTCCGGCCGGAACCCCTTTCGCGTGCTACGCTAAATTCGGAGAGATACACCACCGGGAGTTATCGGCACCGTATGTCCGGCGGTGCCCTGTCCGGCACCGCCTGACGCCGAAGGATGTGATATGCGAGCTCGTCTGACCGTCGAATCCGGAGCGTGCGAGCCGGCCGCCGTCGAGTTGACCCCCGGAGTGACGGCCACCATCGGCCGCAGCCGGGAGAACTCGCTGGTGGTCCGCGACGACCTCGTGTCGCGGCTGCACGCCAAGGTGTACTTCGAAGATGACAAGTGGCTGATCCGCGACTTCGGCCTGAACGGGACGAAAGTCGGCGGGAACAAACTGAACGGGGCCTTGGAACTACAAGACGGCGTCGAGATCGTGGTCGGGCAGGTGAAGCTCCGGTACGCCGTCGGCGGGCTGACGGAATCGAGCGTGTCGCCGACGGCGTCGGTGTCCGCCCACACCCCGCCCCCCGGCGCGGCGTCGATCACCCCGTCGCCGATCCGGATGTCGGGGGCCGAGGTGCGGGCGACGCGGGTCACGCAGGGGGTCCACCGCGAACTGCCGGGCACGGCCACCGCCCCCGCCGTCTGCGACTCCACGTCCGACACCGAACTGCGGATGGACGAACTGACGGCCCTGTGCCGGTACATGACCGCCGCCGTCGCCGTCCCGGACGCGACGGACCTCATCCGCCTCACCCTGCGGACCATCCTGAACCAGACGACGGCGGCCGTGGTCGGGTACATGAACCTGGACCCGGCCGACCCGGCCCCGAAGCTGATGGCCCCCGACCGGGCGGCCGTGGACGTGCCGCTCAGCCGCCGGCTGACCGAGCGGGTGCGGGACCAGCGGCGGACGGTGTGGCTGTTCGGCGAGGAGCGGAGCGGGCTGGCGACCGGCAGCCTGACCTCGTTCAGCGACGCCGTCTGCCTGCCCGTGTTCGCCGCCGACGGGGAGCCCCTGGCGGCCGTCCACGCCTACCGCACCGGCCGCGGGTTCGCCGAGCGGGACGTCAAGTTCCTGGAGGCGGTGGCCGCGTTCCTCACCCCGGCGATGGAGACGCACCGCGGGCGGCGGAAGCTGGAGGCCGAGAACCTCCGCCTCCGCGCGTCCGCCCCGTCGGCCGACGAACTGATCGGCGACAGCTCGGCGATGATGACCCTCCGCCAACAAATCGGCCGGGCCGCCCCGCTCCCGTTCACCGTCCTCATCAACGGCGAAAGCGGGTCCGGCAAGGAGCTGGTCGCCCTCGCCCTGCACCGCCACAGCCCCCGCGAGGGCGGCCCGCTGGTGGTCGTGAACTGCGCCGCCATCGCCCCGACGATGCTCGAAGGGGAGCTGTTCGGGTACCGCCGGGGGGCGTTCGTCGGGGCCGACCGCGACCACGCCGGGTACTTCGAGCAGGCCGACGAGGGCACCCTGTTCCTGGACGAGGTGGCCGAACTGTCGATGGAGTGCCAGGGGAAACTGCTGCGGGTGATCGAAGGGAAGGCGTTCCGTCCGCTCGGCGGCGCGCGGGACGTGACCGTGGACGTGCGGGTGGTCGCCGCCACCCACCGCGACCTGGAAGACGAGGTGAAGGCCGGCCGCTTCCGCCAAGACCTGCTGTTCCGACTGAAGGTCATCCTGATCCGCGTCCCGCCGCTGCGCGAACACGCCGAGGACATCCCCGAACTGGCCCGCTTCTTCCTCGAACGGTTGTCCGCCCGCTGCCGCCGGTCGTTCCGCCTGACCCCCGCCGCCGAGCGGAAGTTGAGTGCGTTCACCTGGCCGGGCAACGTCCGCCAGTTGCGGGCGCTGCTGGAAAGCTCGGCGGTGATGAGCGACGACGACACGCTCGACGCCGAGGCGCTACCCATCGGCAGCACATCCGAGGCGGTGGCCGCACTGGTGGCGGCGGTGGCCCCGACCCTGACCGACGCGCCGGGCAGTCTGGACATGGACGACATCGAGACCTGGGCCATCGTCAAAGCGATGCGGCAGACGGCCGGCAACGTCAGCCAGGCGGCCCGCGTGTTGGGCATCAGCCGCGACACCCTGCACACCAAACTGAAGCGGAAGAACATCGACCGCGAGACCGTCCTCAGCAACAACCCGTCCACCCCGACGCCGAGTTGAGCGTCACCGGAGCGGGTGGGCGGCGAGGAACTCCGTCACCAACTTCACGCACTCGTCGCCGGCGTCTTCCAAGAGGTAGTGGCCGCAGTCGGGGAAGGTGTGCGTGACGGCGTGCGGGAAGTGCCGCTGCCACTCGGCCAGGAAGTGTTTGTCGAACACGAAGTCCTTCAACCCCCACATCAGCAGCGTCGGCACGCCGGCGAACTTCGGCGTACTCGCCTCCACGCCGGTCACGATGTCGTACCCGGCGTCGGTCGGCTTCAGCGGAATCGTCTGCACGAACTTCAAGACCGCGACGCGGTTCTCCGGCGAATCGTAGGGCTTCAGGTACATCGCCTTCACGTCCGGCGGCAGCGGCGTTCGGGTCACGCACCGGCGGGCGGCGGTCTTGCAGAAGGCGTTCCGCTTCAAGATCATCCACGCGCCCAGCGCCGTGTTGCGGGCCACCCACAGTGAACACGGCAGCGATTTGCTCGCGGGCAAGTGGGTGCAACCGGTGTTCAGCGCGACGATCCGCTTGACCCGCTCCGGGTGTCGGGCGGCGTAGCCCATGCCGATCATGCCGCCCCAGTCGTGCATCATCAGCGTGATATTCGACGTGAGGTTCAGCGAATCCAGCAGCGCTTCCAGGTTGTCAATTCGGGACTTCAATGAGTAGTCGTATTGCGCCGTGGGCGGCTTGTCGGACAGTCCGCAGCCGATGTGGTCCGGCACCACGCAACGGTAGCGGTCGCGCAAGGCCAGCACCACGTTGCGGTAGTAGAAGCTCCACGTCGGGTTGCCGTGCAGCATCACGACCGGGTCGCCGGTGCCCTCGTCGAGGTAGTGCAACCGCCCGGCGGGCCGGCGAAAGTAGTGGCCAGTGAACGGGTAAAGGTCGGTAGGAGTCATGCGATGGTTATATGGGCGAACCCGGCCGGGGAGTCAGTGCCGGACGGCTGTTGTCGCCCGTGGGCGGGGCACGGTGCAGCCCACCTCTCCGCAGCGGGGAGAGGTGGGATACTGGGTCTTTTCCCCAAGGTTTTCCTCGGGTTCCGCCTCACCCAGGGCTGTTCAGCGGTTGAAGTTGGGCAAGATGTTGAACCACAAAGGACACGAAGAGCACGAAGAATAACTGTGTGTTCCGCTCGGTTCTTCCACTTCGTGTCCTTCGTGCTCTTCGTGGTTCAGTCCGCTTCTCTTC
>JBBRUO010000573.1:0-4085 GCA_038247725.1 Gemmatales bacterium | reverse complement strand
TGCAGCGCCACGAAGTCTCCACCCGTCTGCTCCGGGAACACCACCACGTCCTTGTTCTCGGGGCAGAAGATCACGCCGTGCCGGTCGAACGTGCGGAAGTCGGACGTGCTCGCCAGGGCCGTCGCCGGGCCGTGTCGCGACACGGCCACGTAGGTGAAGTAGAATCGGCCGTTCAGCGGGGTGATCCGCGGGTCTTCGACGCCGAACTCTTCCGCTTCCCCGTGCGGGCAGAAGGTGACGCCCGTGACGTCCCGCACCGCCGTCCCATCCCCACAGCGGACCACCCGCAAGTGCGAAGTGAAGGTGAGCCGCACCAGCCCGTCGGCCTTGCGGCGGACCACACGGGGATCGACGGCGATCAACTCCCCGTCAGGCACCCAGTCGATGGTCAGCCCGCCGGCCGCGTCCCACCGCGGTAGGCCGGTGAACCCCGGCCGCCGTTCTCGCGGCCGCTCGGCCACCCGCACCAGGAGTACGACCTCGTCACCGTCCCACACCGCCCCGGGGTTGAACACGCCAACGACCTCGAAGTCGGCGCGAGACGCGGGCACGTCTTCGGGCCGGAGCAGGAGCCGTGTCGAAAGGCGCGAGACCGTCATCGTGCGGCCCCCGCGCGTCGGGCCATCGCGTCGGCCTCGCATGCCGTCGCCAGAGAATCGCGACCGTTCACCTCGGTCAACACCCTTTCGTGGTTGCGGTCTCTGATCCAACCGACCTGATCCTGCATCAGGGACCGCAACAACTGCCCATAGAGCGGCGACTTCGCCTGCCCGTCCCCGAACGCGAGGTCAATGACCTGGTAGGCGTCGATCCCCTTACCCCGACCGCGGCAGGAGCGGTCGGGGCCGCCGTAGGAGGCGGCGACGTCGAGCCGGGCACCGGGGAACAGGTCGCACAAGTCCCGCGTCTGCCGCTCGTCCACCAAGGCGTGAACACGCGCCCGGGTCGGCACCCAGTCGAACAGGGTCACGTCGCCCCGCTCGAACACCAGCCGAAGCTCCTGGCGATCCATCCGCCCGGCCTGGTGGAAGCCGTGGTAGAAGTTGACCAGGGCCGCGTCGCCGTAGCGGACCGTGGCCTGGACCGCTTCCTCGATCCCCGTCCCCGGCCGCACGCCGATTTGGGCCGCCTCAACGTGTCCCGGCCCGAACCACCCGGCGAACAGGTCGAAGAAGTGGACCCCGTGTTCGATGAAGATGCCGCCGCTTTTGTCCCGCTCCCAGAACCAGTGGTCGGCGGACAGGTTCTCGTCCGAGGCGTAGTTCTCGAACGACCCGTGCAGGAAGTCGCCGAGCAGTCGCGCATCGACCAGCCGGCGGACGGCGTCGAACAGCGGGTTGTACCGCTGCATCAGGTTGGCGACGAGCAGGCGATCCCGCTGCCGGGCAACCGCGACCAGCTCGTCGGCTTGGGCGACGGACAGGGCCAGCGGCTTCTCCACGATCACGTGCTTGCCGGCTTGCAGGGCGGCCATCGCCTGTGGAAAGTGAAGAAAGGGCGGGGTGGCGATGTACACCATGTCCACATCCGCACGCTTCAGGAGATGATCGATGTCATCGACGCACTCGACGCCGAACCGGGCGGCTGCGGCCACCGCCGCGGGCCGGTGGGTGCCGGCGATGCCGGCGAGCGTGACACCGGGCACCTGGGTGAAGTGCTGCAGCGCGAACAGCCCGAACCCACCGCACCCGACGACACCCAGCCGAACGAGTCCGTCGTCCATGTCTGCCGATCCTGTTGGGGGAGGTCGGGCGAGCGAACCCGTCGGCCATTCCGACCGGATGGCTCGAACCACTGTGATTCTACCAGGTCGCACCGGATTCACCCCAGAGTGCTTGCCACTTCGAATCCGACAGGGTCTGGCAAAACTTTCTGGCAAGTCGGAAGACCTCACCCCCCGGCCCCCTCTCCGGGACGGAGAGGGGGCCGGGGGGTGAGGTCTTTCCCAACCTCCGGCAACGCCAGAACTTCCGATTGCCCGAAAGATTTGCCAGACCCAATCCGACACGTTGCGGATGACAGCGGTGATCCGGGCCTGCCTGGTTTCGCTCATGAGTGCTCGCCACTTCGACTCGGAGATAATCGTCGCTCGTCGGCTGCTGAGCGACAACCAGTTTTCCCTTCGACCGATAAATCGAGTTCCCGCCCGAGCCGGTGTGGCCATAGGCAGCTTCCGCGAACTGGAACGGTTGCGATGGTCACGGACGGCCAAGTCCGCAAGCGGCGGCACTTTCTCGACCAGGGAATCCCGTTGGCCCGCACGGCCCGGAGGACAGGGATGTCCGACACGACGGCCCGTCCAACCGCGACGATGGGACGCTGCCGAGCGTCCGCCCGAAGCCGCCGCGGGCCGACCGCGCCCGGCCCGACCCATTCGCCGAGGTCTGGATGGAGGTGGAACGGCAGTTGCGGGCCGACGTGCGATGGCCGACGGGAGTGAAGGGCGAACCGGTGACGGTGGTGCTGGTGCGGGACGCGGCCGGCGAGTGGCGGGATGAGGTGCTGCTGGCGACCGGCCGGGACGTTTCGGCGGCGGAGATGGTTTCGGGATTCGGCCGGTGCTGGGGGATTGAGGAGGCGTTCCAACAGGTGGTGCAGACGTTCAACTCCGGCACCGGATCGGGAGTACGCCGCAAACCACCGTCTTCCAGGCGGCCAACTGCGTGTTGCTGTCCAACGTCATGCCGGTGGTCGCGGACGAAGTGACCGACGGCCCCAGAAAGCCCGGACCGATGTCGAATTCGTTGGGGCGAAGCCTTGGGCTAGAGGAACCGACCCGTCAGGGCGGAAGAATCGATCCGCGGAAACCGTGTCGGAGTAACTGGCTGTACGAGGTGGGTGTGATTGCCATTTCCCTTTCGCTTTCCCATGCGTTGCACTTCGCCCCACGTGTCGGCAGCGCTGCTCCTCGGTCGCGGTTCGCAATCATCACTCCGGCAGGACTTCGCCGAAGAACCGCAGCCAGTTGCCGTGCATGATGCCCTGGATGTCCTCGTCCTTGTACCCGCGCTTGCTCAGCAACGCCGGGATTTTCTGCAAGTCGGCGATGGTGTCCAGGTCGGCCGGGCACTGGTCGTTGCCGTAGCCGCCGTCGAGGTCGCTGCCGATGCCGCTGTGCCGGGTGTTGCCGGCCATCTGGCAGACGTGGTCGATGTTCTCCACGGCCCGCTCGATGGTCACCTCCGGCTTCGACACCCCCCGCACCCAGCCGGGTTGCAGCATGATGGCGTCGAACGCCACGCCGATGACGCCATCTTTCTCGATGACGTACTTCAACTGCTGGTCGCTGAACTGCCGCTGCCAGTCGCAGAACTTCCGGGCGTTCTGGTGGCTGGCCAGCACTCGCCCGCCGAACGTGTCCGCCACCTGCCAGAACGCCTTGTCGGACAGGTGCGTCATGTCTAGCGCCATGCCGAGTTTTTCGATGTTCTTCAGCAGCGGCACCGCCTCCAGCGCGAGGCCCACTTCGCATTTGGTGCCGCCGCCGTAGCGGTTCGGCCCATAGTGCGTGATGCCGATGGCCCGCAAACCCAGGTCGTGCCACTCGTGGATGTTCTCCGGGTCCAGCACGGCGTCGCCGCACTCCATACTGAGGATGTAGCCGAACGGCGTGATGTCCGGCTCGGCCGCGTACCGCTCCAGGTGTTTCGCCAGGTCGCCCTTCGTCTTCAGCATCTTCATCCAGCCGGTGCGTTCGAGCGCGCGGTAATACGCCCAGTGCGAGTACGCCACGGCGTAGCACGCCTCCGGGGATGTATACCCGAACGAGTGGTTGATTGGCTGCTCTTGCCGGGCCAGCACGGTCGCCACGCCGACGCCGACCTCGGCCCGCTTCAGTTCCGGCAGGCTGACGGTGTTCGTCCGCCGGCCGGGGTCGGTCATGCCGAGGACTTGCTCCTGCACGCGGATGTCGGCCACGGCCATCCGCTGGTCGCGGTTCCAGTCCACCCCGTTCAGGCCGATGTCGAGGTGGGAGTCGAAGATGAGCATGGGCGGGCGGGGGAATGAGGAGGGAGGCAGGCGGACAGTGTACGAATCGTGGGCGAAGGCACTCACGCGAGCGCGGACAGGTCCGCCGCGAGGCG
>JBBRUO010000572.1:0-4091 GCA_038247725.1 Gemmatales bacterium | reverse complement strand
TCTTTGAACAGGATCGGGCCGTCGCCCGTGGTGATCGGCGCGTCGCCGTACCCGACCGCCTCCGAGGTGGCAATGAACCGGGCGCACTCGGCCGGGGTGAGGAACTCGTGGACGACGAAGATATCGTCGTTGTGAAGCGGTTCCTTGCGCACGGTCTCGCCCTCTTGGGGGAATGGGACACAGAGGGCCATGGGCGACAACGGGTTCGCGGAGGGTGGTCCGCACTAACCGAGTGCGGATTCGGAAGACCCGCACTCGGAGAGTGCGGACTACCCGCTTGTCAATTCATGTCCTTCGACTTGCGGACGTTCGCCTTCACGCAGCGGTTCGGGCGGGTCACGTCGATCACTTCAGGCAAACCGTCGGGGAACAGCGGCAGCAGCCCGCTCATCCCCTTCTTGAGTTTGAAGTCCATCTCCGCCTTGTGTAGCGGAATCAGGACGTAGAACGCCACCTCTCGGCCGTCGGCGAAGGTGGCGGTGTGGAACGCCTCGCCGAACGCGGCCGAGGGCAGGACCACCCAGCAACACAATTCGGTGGCGTCGGCGAACGGCTCGGCCGGGTCGCCGTTCGGGACGGTGTGTCCGGACCCGAACCACGTCTGGTAGTCGTGCGGCAGGCGGGCCAGCTTCTTCAGCCAGCGAACCGGCCAGTACACCGCTTCGTCGCCAAACGCCTCCGTCCGCACGTCCCACGTCGGCGGCAAGCAGACGACCAACTCGGCGTACTCGGGCGCGTCCACTCCCTTGGGCAGCGTCATCGGCAGGTCCGACATGCCCGACGTGCCGAGCGTGAAGAACGGGAACTTCTCGCTCGGCTCGACGACGTGAACGTCCAGATGCACCTTGTCGGACAGCAACTCGTGGAACACCCACGCCGGCTCGCCGACGTGCGCGGTCAGGTGTGCCGTCACCCCGCTGATGGTGTCGTCGTTACCGAGGGCCAATTGGAATCCGTCGTCTTCCCGCTCCTTGTGTCGGTAGATCGGGTCGCCGGCCGGGCTGCGGGTGGTGTCGTCGGGCGTGGGCATGGGGCGAACCTCCGGGGGTGGGGTTAGTTGCTGTTGAGCTTCCAGCGGCCGTTCTCCTTGACGAACTGGATGTTTTCCTCGCGGCCGTTCGCGTTGCGGATGCGGACCGTCGCCGTCTCGCCGGTGATGGTCTCGCTCAAGACGGTCGCATCCTTCTCCTTGGTGAACGGATTGCTGCCGAAGTTTTCCCTGGCCTTCATCGTCTCGATGAACCGCTCTCGCGGGTTTGTGGCCGTTGGTTCGCCCGCCAGCCCGAGATCGTGGGGGCGGTCCTCGTCGTCGTCGTCGCGGGGGCGGCGGTCGCGGGCCATCGTGGGTGTCTCCGGTGGGCGTCGAATCGTTTTACCACCCGCCGACTGGCCTCGCCACCCCTGGCCCGCCACCCGTATCATGACCGGACGAACTTTCACCGCGGACTGACACCGAGGGCGGCAATGGGCCAGCGCTTCATCTTCGACATCCAAGGCCTGACCAAACTGTACGGGAAGAAGGAAATCTTCAAGGACGTGCGGCTGAGCTTCTTCCCCGGTGCCAAGATCGGCGTCCTGGGCAGCAACGGGGCGGGCAAGTCCACCCTGCTGCGGATCATGGCCGGGGTGGACACGGAATTCATGGGCACCGCGCGGCCGGAGGCCGGGGCCAGCATCGGGTACGTGCCGCAGGAGCCGTACCTGAAGCCGGGTACCACCGTCCTGCAAAACGTCGAGGAGGCGGTCGCACCGACCCGCGACCTCGTCAAGAAGTACGAGGCGGTGGCCGAGAAGTTCGCCGACCCGGACGCCGACTTCGAGAAGCTGTCGAACGAGATGGAGCGGCTCCAGGCGGCCATCGACGCCAGCAACGCGCACGACATCGACCGGCAACTGGAACTGGCGATGGACGCCATGCGGCTGCCGCCGCCGGATGCGGTGGTGGACCGCCTGTCCGGGGGCGAAAAGCGGCGGGTGTTCCTGTGCAAGACGCTGCTTCAGAACCACGACCTGTTGCTGCTGGACGAGCCGACCAACCACCTGGACGCCGAGAGCGTGTACTGGCTGGAACAGCACCTGAAGCAGTACAAGGGGGCCATCGTCGCGGTCACCCACGACCGGTACTTTCTGGACAACGTGGCCCAGTGGATCCTGGAACTGGACCACGGCCGCGGGTACCCGTTCGAGGGGAACTACACGTCGTGGATGGAGCAGAAGCAGAAGCGGCTGCAGGTGGAGGAGCGGCACGCCAGCGCCCGGCAGAAGCACCTCGCCCGCGAACTCGAGTGGGCGAAGAGTTCGCCCCGCGCGCGGATGGCCAAGAGCAAGGCCCGCCTGGCCGCCATCGACAAGATGCAGGCGGATGACATGGAGGACCGGGACGACGAGTTGAGCATCCAGATTCCCGTCGCGCAGCCGCTGGGGGATTTGGTCATCCGTGCCGAGGGGGTGAGCAAGGCGTTCGGCGACAACGTGCTGTTCAAGGACTTGACGTTCAACCTGCCCAAGGGCGGCATCGTCGGCGTCATCGGGCCGAACGGGGCCGGCAAGACGACGCTGTTCCGCATGATCGTCGGCCAGGAGAAACCGGACAGCGGCACCCTGACGGTCGGGCCGAGCGTGCAGTACGCCTATGTGGACCAGAGCCGCGACTCGCTCGACCCGGTGAATAACGTCTTCGAGGAGATCACCGGCGGGACGGACTACATCATGCTGGGCAAGCAGCGGGTGGCCAGCCGGGCCTACGTGGCGCGGTTCAACTTCAAGGGGCCGGACCAGCAGAAGATCGTCGGCAGTTGCTCCGGCGGGGAGCGGAACCGCATCCAGTTGGCGAAGCTGCTGCGGGGCGGCGGCAACCTGCTGCTGCTCGACGAGCCGACCAACGACCTCGACGTGGACACCCTCCGGGCGCTGGAAAACGCCCTGGACAACTACGGCGGGTGCGCGGTGGTCATCAGCCACGACCGCTGGTTCCTGGACCGCCTGGCCACGCACATCCTGGCTTTCGAGGGCGACGGGAACGTCGTCTGGTGCGAGGGCAACTTCCAGGTGTACGAGGAGCAGCGGAAGGCGAGACTGGGGGACGCGGCCGAGCGGCCGAGCAAGTTGAAGTACCGGAAGCTGACGACGTGACCGGCGTCTGGTTCCTAACGGGGAGGGCGAAACCATGTCGGCGACAGCGGTTCGGTTGCGCGGCGTCGTGCGGAACGGGGTCATCGTCCCCGCCAACGGCGTCGCGCTCGTGGAAGGGGCGGAAGTCGAGTTCGAGGTGCTGCCGCTTCCATTCTCGCCAAAAGAACGGGAGGAATTCGCGCCGTGGGAAGCGATGGGAGACGACGCCTGGGCCATGATCGACGAGTGGGAGCGGGAGGAGCACGATGCGACCCGGTGACATCTTCTGGGTCGAATACCCGGCGGTCGGAGGAACCGAGCAAGCGGGCCGACGACCGGCGCTAATCCTTCAGGACGACAGTTTCGCCGGGCGGAGTCCACTGGTGCTGACGGTCCCGCTCACGACGGCCGCGTCAACCGTTCGCTTTCCGGCCGTCGTTCCGATCCCGGCGACGGACGGGAATGCTCTGGCGGAAGATTCGTTCGCGTTGCTGTTCCAGGTCCGCGCCACGGATCGCGTGCGGTTCGGCAAGAAGGTCGGAACGGTGGACCCGGCGATCCTCGCTCAGGTGTTCGCGGCGCTGGATCAATTAACAGGGCGGGGCGGTTGACCGGCGTTGGATTCCTACCGGGGAGGACGGGCGATGGCACTGGCCGATTTCTGGGAAAACGTGCGGGCGCGGAACCCCTCCCCCACGACGGGGTGTCGCCGCCCGGCGTGCCGCGCGCGACGGCCGAAGAACTGGTTGCCGCACTGTCGCGGCGGGACGGGTGGCGGACGCTCGGCAACCTGAAAGGCTTCGACGCGAACGACTTCGACTTCCTCCCGCCGGCACCGCTGCCGGACGGAACCGGGCAAGTTGCGGGGCCCGAGCCCCCCCCCGGGGGGGGGGGGGGGGGGGGGGGCCCCCACAACCCCCCCCCGGGCGGGGGGGGCCAAAAAGGAGGGAAACCGGGGACCCGGGGAGACCCCCGGTGTG
>JBBRUO010000571.1:0-4108 GCA_038247725.1 Gemmatales bacterium | reverse complement strand
TCCCACTCCATCTTCAGCTTGCGGTTGCTGTACTTCGTCAACCCGTGTGGCTCGCCGGGGTACACCACCAACTCCGTCGGCACCTTCAAGTTCTCCTTCAGCGCCCGATATAACATTCGGCTGTGACCCGGCGGGCAGCGTACGTCACCGCCGCCCACATGGATAAGCGTCGGCGTCTTCACGGTACCCAGGTTATACGTCGGCGAAGTCTTCTTAGAGATCTCCGGCTGCTCCCACGGCAACCCCTTCTTGAACACGATGGGGTACGCCGGCTCGTCGTTAAAGCCCCACTCGCTCACGGTGTCGACGATGCCCGCGCCGCTGCTCGCGGCCCGAAACTTGATCGGCGAATCCTTCAGCGTGATGAGGCAATTCGTCAGGTAGCCCCCGTTGCTCCAGCCCATGCAGCCGACGCGATCCGGGTCGGCGATGCCCTCCTTCACGAGGTGCTGAATGCCGGCGAGGATGTCCTTCACCTCGATGTCGTTCTCGCGGCCGATCAGGTCCGTGACGAAGTTGTCGCCGTACCCGGTGCTGCCCCGGTAGTTCGGGCACAGAACCGCGTACCCGGCGGCGGACAGGTACAGCCGGCCGTTGTGCGGGTCGAAGTTCAAGTCATTCGTTGTGCTGGTCGTCGGCCCGCCGTGGATGGCGACGATCAGCGGCAACTGGTCGCCCTTCTTGTAACCCGGCGGCAGTTCCAACACCCCGCCGACGGTGCTGCCGTCCGGAGCTTTCCAGGTGATGTGCTGGACGGACGGGAGTTTCCAGGTGGCGGTGTGCGGGTTGGGGTCGAGTACTTCGGTGACAAACATGATCGGCCCTTCCTCTCGCCGAGAAACGGACACCTTCGGCAGGCTGACGCTACCGTGCAGAGTGACGGACAGATCCCAACCGCGATTCGCAAACCCGAGCGCGAGTTGTTGGAGTTCGCCGCCGAAAGTTTGCCACCGGGAACTCCCGGACGGCTCGACCTCATTCCACACGTAGCGATTCTGTCCCTGCTTGCCCGTCGCAATAAACAACTCGGACTTGTTGCCCCACACCAGCGACTGTCCCAGAGCTCGACCGTAGCCGACCACTTCCCACTCGCCCTTGCGTTCGAGTTTCTTGACCTTCCACTCGTCGCCACCGGCGGTGCCGATGATGACTTCCGCCGGGTAAGCATCGTGGACTTCGGTGAAGGCGAAATGCTTGCCGTCCGGACTCCAGCACAGGTTTTCCAGCCATGCATACGGGCTGTTCTTCGGGTTCTTGCGGTAGGCGTCCGTCGGCGGGGTCGTCACCTTGCCGGCTTCCCAGATGTCCACGCGGCTTTCGCCCTCGCTCTTCACCACGGTGTCGTCAAAGGCGCTGACCATCGCGATCTTCTTGCCGTCCTGCGTGACGACGAACTCGCGGACGTACCGGGTGTCATCGACGACTTTCTCGGTGCGCCACGTCGTCAGGTCGAGCTTGTGAATCTCGGACACCTGCCGGACGCCGTGGCCATAGTCGAGCTTCGCCTTCGCCCGTAGTTTGGCGAACTCGTCCGGGTCGGCGTGTTCCTTATCCCTGCTGAAGAACACCGCATCCGCCTTCGCCGCGTAGTCGTACCCGCTGACACCGCCGGCCTCGCGGGTGATCGGCTTCACCTCCCCACCGGCCGCGTCGATTCGCCACACGTGTGTGGTGCCGTCATACGGCGGCTTCTTCTCGGCCTCCCGCTTGCGATTGCCGAGGAAGTAGAGGTGCTTGCCGTCGGCCGACCACTTCGGGTTGCGGTCGTTGGCGCGGTCGAAGGTGAGTTTCGTCGGCTTGCCCTTGCCGTCGGTGCCGATCACCCACAGGTCGGACTTGCGGTTGTCCTCGGCCTTGTCCCACGTCGCCAGGATGTACGCCACCTGCTTGCCGTCGGGCGACACGGCGATTTCGAAGATGGTGTTCAGCGTGAAGTAGTCGTCGGGCGTGACGGTGTGGGTTCGCTCCTGGGCGAACGCCGGCACGGACAGGCAGAGGAGAAGCGCGAGTGAACGCATGGCGGGTGGCTCCGGGTGAAGGGGCTGCCCGCTATGCTACGGAAGAGATGAGCCGTCCGAGAGGGTGGCCGCTGTCAGGGGTCGGGCCTTGCATTTTCAAGACCTCAACCCCCCCGTCCCCCTCTCCATTCATGGAGAGGGGGTGTTCAACCCGCACCGGTGGTCGGCGTTCCGCATGGCGGTCTTGAATCACCCAAGAAAACCAAGCCAGGAACGCGGTGAGCCGTCAACGTTTCCCGGTGGAACACCCCCTCTCCGTCCCGGAGAGGGGGCCGGGGGTGAGGTCTTCCCCCTCCACCGAATCAACGGGTGTCGGTCATGAAGAAGTCGCGGGGGCTGCGGCTGTAAAAGTGGTTCGGGAACACTAGGGTGCCGGGAACGCCATTCGGATACGGGTCGAAGGCCGGCCCGCCCTGACCGCTGAAGCCACCCCCGAAGCCGCTTCCGAAGCCGCCACCGCCGCCCGCGGCTAGCCCGCGGAGGCGGCTGAGCAGCCCGCCGCCGCTGGTGCCGCAACTGTTGTCCCGCTTCCAGAACGCCAGCCGGCGGACGAGCGGGTTCCACCCGTACCGGGAGTCGTGGCGGGCGTACCCGGCGTTCGCCCCGCCGTAAGCGGCCGCGGTCTGGCCGCACCCGCCGCCGCCGCACCCGCCGGTGACCACGCCCTGCACCGGGCCGCCGGCCATGCCCATCGGCGGCGGGGCCATCTGTTGCGCCGAGGCGACGCCGCCGAGCAGCCCGCAGCCGACCGCCGCCAAGATGAAGATTCGGTTCATGTTCGTTCCTTGAAGGTGACCCGTGGAGACTCGGGTGGGGGCCGTCCTGACCACGCCGAAGTTGTCACGGGATTCATCGACGGGCGGACGGGAACCGGACGGGCGAAATGGCGGCGGAGTGGCGGTCAACCGGCAGCGGGTCGTCGCAGGTTGAGAGAAACTGACTCATCCGGGCGAGGCGGAACAACCCCGCCAGACTACCGCCGCCATCGGGATCAGATGTCGAACGCGAGTGTCTCGTGGCGGTCGGCGAGCCACAGGGCGGCGACGAGCGGGGTGAGAACGAGCAGCAGTCGCACCAGCCGGGCGGCCCAGCCGTTCCGTCGGGCGAGTGCGGGGACGAGGAACGGCAGCAGCGCGAGCGGGGCCAGGCCGACGAGCCAGAACGCCCCCACGGGCACTTTGCCAAAGGTGAGGTGTTGGCCGGTGGCCAGCATACCGGGCACGAACCCGAGCGCCGCCGGGATCGCCCCGCTGACGTTCGCCTTCGCCACCCCGCCGACCACCGCCACCCCGAACAGCGACATCGCCAGCAGCGTGACGATCTCCATGTATTTGGCCGACTGGGCGTACAGAAGCACCCCGCCGGCGCACAGCGTGGTGAGCGATAGCAGGGCGACGACCTCGACCGAGCAGCCGGCCCGCGCGACCCCGTCCAGCGCCGTCCACGCGAGCAGCGTCCCGGTGGCGATGACCCACGGCAAGTACGGCTCCGACGCCGCCGTCGCCGTCGGGATGCCCCACCCGCTGACCAGCAGGACCGCTGCCGCGCGGGGCACCCACACCGCCGCGCCGGGCATCCACTTCCACTTCGCCTTCTTGACAGAGTGCCCGACGATCAGCCCGCCCCACCGCGATAGCAGCCCGACCGCCACCAGCACCGCGGCCGTCGGCAGCAGCCAGTCCAACGACGACGTGTCTTCCGGTTTCCAGGGGAGGTACGGGGTCTCCCGCTGCCAGTTGGCGAACGCGACGCCAGCGAGGACGGCCACCCCGGATCCCAGCGCCCCCGCCCAGCGGCCGAGCACGAGGAACAGCCCGAGGGCCAGCGCCGCCGCCCCGGCGGACGGGATGACGACCTTCTTGAGGGCGTCGAACACGAGTTCGGCGGGCGGCAGTTCGGGCATGAGTGGTGGCCGACGGGGGTGAACGGGCACAGCGGATGATAGGCGGGCGAAAGATGGTGGAGGCACCCGCCATCTCCGCCCGTCCGCGGAGTCGCGCGGAAAACCCGCCACGACGCCGACCCCGGGGTGTGGCAATTGATTTTGGCACCTGGGGGTTGGTATGCTTTTCGCACCGCCCCTTTCCCCC
>JBBRUO010000570.1:0-4112 GCA_038247725.1 Gemmatales bacterium | reverse complement strand
TTGCCGTCGAGTTGCAGGAACCGGCGAAGCCGTTCGACCTGCCCGACTCGTTCCGCGATCACCTCCACGACACGACCGGAAACGCCGGCCGAAACGATTCCCGCGAGTTGTTCAAGAACGGCCGTGGAAATCGCGTTCAACCGCCGTTCGGCTTCCCCCGCTTGATCCGTCAACGTGCGGTTGCTCGATTCCAATTCTCGCACTCGGCGATGCAGGGCGAACGCATGAGCAGTCAGCGCCAATAACCCGACCACCACGAACAGCCAACCAATCCACGAGTACGTTTGTCCGACTATGAAACTCCCAATCGCGCCGCCGACGGTGAACACCCATCCGGACCAGATGAAAAATTGCTTGCCGAGCGTGTCGATAAACCGTTCGGCCATGACTACTCTTGCTCCAATTTAGTGTTGCCTCCACAAACTTGCAGTTTAGCGGCTTTCCGGCACGTCGAGTTCGAGTTCCAGGGTCATGGCGCTTCCTCCGGGAGCCGGCGGTACGGGATGTGCTGGAATTGTACGCGGTCGCCGCGCCGTCGCCCTGCCCCGTGCCACGACGGTTCCGTATGTTGTCCGGTATTCTCACCCCTTGCCGTCAAAGGACGCCCCGTGATCCGTCAACTCTGCCCGCATTGCGAGCGACTGGTCGAATTGCCCGACTCGTCCGCCGGCGTGATCGCCGACTGCCCCGTGTGCGAGAAGCCGATCGTCGTCCCCGCCGCGTACGCGCCGAGCGTGGCGGCGGGCGGCGGGTTGGCGGCGCTGCCGTCCTCCCCATCGGTCCCGCCGCCGGCCCCGGAGCCGCAAGCGGATGTACAAATGCCGCCCCCGCCGGGCCTGAAGCCTGAAGCGATGAACCCGCCCCCTCCCCCGTCGGATGTCGCACCGCCGACGGTCGGCATCCCGAGCGGGTACGGTCGGGTGGCGTCGCTCACGTTCTCGCCCGCGTGGCTGGCGTGGGTGCCGGTGGCGTGCGCCACCTTCGCCCTGGTCCTGACGCTGTTCACCTGGGCCGGGACGTACCCCGGCGGCTACCGCGTGTACTCGCAGAACCCGTGGTGGGCGCTCTTCGGCGACATGTCCACCGACCCCGGCCCACCGGCCGTGCAGGCGGAGGAGGTCGAGTTGACGAAACTGCTGAGCGGCAACCGCTGGCTCCTCGGCTACCTGCCGCTCCTGCTGCTCGGCACCTTACTACTGTGGGTGGAGCGATTGGTGAAGCATCCGACCGTTCAGAACATGCCCGGCCCGCTCGCCTGGGTGCCCGGCATGTGGCCGAAGCGGTTCGCGCTACTGACCATCCTGACCGGCCTGTTGATGTTCTTCCTGGTGATGCAGGGGCTGCGCGGGTTCGGGTTGGAATCCGCCCTGCAAGCCCGCGTGGACACCAAGTTCGCCGCCGAGCAGCAGAACGCCGACGACTTAAACTCGACGAGCGAGCGGCAACTCGTGGCGGTGATGAAGGGGGGCGAGTTCGCCAAGTCGAACTACCAGACGACGCTGGCCTTCAAGCTGGCGGTGCTGGTTCAGGTGCTGGCGTTCGTGGCCATGTTGTTGCGGTGGTGGCTGCACCGGCGCGGGGCGAAACCGCACCCCCGCGTCCTGATGCAGTGGTGACGTGGCTCGGAGGGCGCGACGCGGGTCACGCCCTCACGGCTTGAAGCGGTCCGCGTCGAACGTCTTCCCGATCTCGAATGTTTGTTTCTCCACGTCCAGGAACAGCCGGCCGTTGGTCAACAACTCGAACTTCGTCGGCAGCCAGACGCCGCCGAACTGGCCGTGTTCCCGGACGGTGATCTGCTTCAGCATTTCGGCGTAATTCTCCCGCCCGCGGTACACCACGCGGACGATCCGGCCCGTCTTCTTGTCGAAGTGGACCAGCGCCGGCGAGAGGGCGGGCGTCCACACATACACCCCGACGGCCGGCGACCCGTTCACCACGACATCCGCCGCCGGCACGGCCACCGTTTCCGGATCGGCGAGCGGGAACAGCAGCATGAACTCGTCCTCCGACCGCTGGGCGTTGCAATCGTGGAGCGCTTCGGAGGTGATGGGGGTTTTGGTGTCGGGCTTCCCCATCTCGGCGATGGTTCCGGAGTTGGGGGCGAGGATGATGGTGAAATTCTGCGGCCCGCCGGGGTGCTTCAGGGAGGCGTCCACCCGACACCGCCCAGGGGCCTGAAAGTCGGCGCGCCAATCCAGAGGCGCGCGGATCCCCTCTTTGGTACTGGTCAGGCCGACGCGGTGGAGCGACACCGATTTCAGCTTGGCCAGGGTCGCCGGGTCGGTGGCCCCATGCGCGGCGAGCGCGGCGGCCACCAGTTTGGCCGCGGCCGGGTCCGACTGAGCCGGTTTCGCCGGCGGGTCGAACGCGGCCAGCGCCGCCTTCTCGCCGGAGACGGGCGCGGCCTCGCGGATGGGCGGCGGGTCGCTTGAGCAACCGGCCGCCAGCAGCCCCGCCGTCAGAATGAGTCCGCGCGACATGGTCGTCTCCTCCGTGCCAGATCGAGTGCGGCGGTCGTCGTCGGTGCGACCAGCCGGGCCGCCGCGTGGCGGGCACCGGCCACTTGCCAATGTGAACGCACACCGGGTCTCACTTTTCCTTGCTGGTGTACTCGCCTTCCATCACGTCCTTGGCCCCTTCCAGGTCCTTCGACTCGAAGTCGCTCAACTTCGCCGTCTTGCCGTCGATCTTGATCTTGAAGCTGAACTCCGCGCCGTCCTTCGGCACATTCGGGAAACTCCCCTTCTCGACGGTGTTCTTGACCGTCGCCTTGACGGTGCCGTCCTTCTCCTGGGTGTACTTGCAGTTCACCGTGACGCCGGCATCGCCCGCCGCCACGGCGACCACCAACTCGCCCGCTTTCGGGAACTTCACTTCGAGAGTGTGCCCGTCGCCCTCCTTCGTCCAACTGCCCTTGAGCGCCGCCTTGTCGTCCTTCTTCTCGTCCGCCGCGACGGCGAACCCGGCGACCACGGCCACCGCCAGCAAGCTCCGAAACATGCGACACCCTCCGCCAGACGTGAACGGAACCGACACCGCAGGGAAGAGTACGGCCGGAACCGCGCCGAGCAAGATGCCGCTATAACAGCCGCGTCCACGTCCCCATCAGGTTCTTCCCATGCGTACCCTCGGCGCGGCGGTCATCGGCACCGGGTTCATCGGCCCCGTTCACGTCGAGGCGATCCGCCGGTTGGGGCACCGCGTCGTCGGGGTGCTGGGTTCGACCCCGGACAAGTCCCGCGCGGCGGCGGAGGCGATGGCCATCCCGCGCGGGTACGCCGACCTCGACGAGTTGCTGGCCGATTCCCTGGTCGATGTGGTCCATGTCGCGTCACCGAACCGCGACCACTTCCACCAGACGAAGCGCGTCCTCGAAGCCGGGAAGCACGTCGTCTGCGAGAAGCCGCTGGCAATGACCACGGCCGAAACCGCGGAACTCGTGACGTTGGCGGACCGCGCCGGCGTCGTGGCGGCTGTGAACTACAACGTGCGGTTCTACCCGTTGGTGCTGGACATGCGGGCGCGCGTGAAGGCCGGCGAACTCGGCGACGTGTTCCACGTTTGCGGGTCGTATCTGCAAGACTGGCTACTGTACGACACCGACTTCAACTGGCGGGTGCTGGCCGAACACGGTGGGCCGCTGCGGGCCGTCGCCGACATCGGCACGCACTGGCTGGATACCGTTTGCTCCGTCACCGGGCTGGAAGTGGAGGCGGTGTTCGCCGACTTGCAAACTGTTCACCCGGTGCGCCACCGGCCGACCGGCGGCAGCGAGACGTTCACCGGGTCCGTCAGCGGGGCGCGGGAAACGGGATCAGTTTTCATCGACACCGAGGATTGCGGGTCGATCCTGATTCGCTTCCGGGGCGGCGCGCGGGGCACGCTCACGGTGTCGCAGGTGACGGCCGGGCGAAAGAACCAGTTGCGGTTCGACGTGGCCGGCAGCAAAGCCGCGTTCGCCTGGGACAGCGAGGAACCGAACTCGCTGTTCGTCGGCTACCGGGGGCGGGCGAACGAGGCGGTCAGCCGCGACCCGGCGCTGCTGTCGGCCGAGGCGCGGCGGTTCAGCGACTACCCCGGCGGCCACGCCGCAGGCTTCCCCGACACCT
>JBBRUO010000569.1:0-4140 GCA_038247725.1 Gemmatales bacterium | reverse complement strand
GACTTCGCCGAGTACCTGTCGGCCGCGCACAGTTGGCCCCGCTGGCTGGCGCGGCGGTGGCTGGAGCGGTTCGCCCCGGACGAGTGCGTCCGCCTCGGCTTCTGGTTCAACGCCCCGCCGCCGCTGTGGCTCCGCATCGACACCGCCAAGGTCCACCGGGACGATTACATCCCGCACCTCTCCGCGAAGAACATCGACGCGGTGGCCGGGGAACACCCGCAATCGGTGAAACTGCTCGACGGGGTGAGCGTCCGCGACCTGCCGGGCTTCGCCGAGGGCGTGTTCGCGGTGCAGGATCACTCGTCGATGCTGGTGGCGTCCGCCCTCGACCCGAAGCCGGGGTGGAACGTCCTCGACTTGTGCGCCGCGCCCGGCGGGAAGACGACGCACCTCGCCGAACTCATGCGAAACCGGGGAAAAATCGTCGCCTGTGACATCGCCCCGGAGCGGCTCGATACTGTCACGGCGCTCTGTCAGCGGATGGGAGTCAAGATCGTCGAGCCGTACCTGATGACCGCCGAGTGCCCGGCCCCGGACGGCCCGTTCGACGCGGCACTCGTGGACGTGCCGTGCAGCAACACCGGCGTGCTGGGCCGCCGCCCGGAAGTCCGCTGGCGGATCCAGCCGGAGGAGTTCGAACACCTTATCCGGCTTCAGACGCGGTTGCTCTTCGACGCGGCCGAGCGGGTGAAACCGGGCGGGGTGATCGTGTATTCGACGTGCAGCATCGAACACGACGAGTGTGGCGGGGTGGTGCGGGCGGCGCTGCGCGGTATGCGGAACCTGACGCTCGAATCCGAGGCGATGGCGATCCCCGGCGAACCGTCCGACGGCGGCTACTGGGCGCGGCTGCGGGTCGGGTGAGAGTCGTGACGTGGGAGTTCCGGCGTCGCCCGGCGAGACTCGGTCGCTTGCGGTCGCCGGCGGCGAGCGGTAGAATTTCCGACACGCGGCGTCCGTCCACCTACCTGGCAGCCACCATGCCCAGCCTCATCCTGATCAAGTCGCCCGGCGGGACGGTCGCGCCCCAAACGTTCCCCCTGACGTTCCCCGGCAAGCCGCAACTGGTGATCGGACGGCAGAAGGACCGCACCCCCACCTCGGAGCCGGCCGATATCGTCATCGATGACGGCAAGATGTCGGTCAGCCGGCACCACATCGCCGTGTCGGTGGCCGGCGGCCAGTTCTACGTGCAGGACCTCAGCCGGAACGGCTCGCTGCTGGGCAACAAGCCGCTGTCGAAGGTGGCCCCGATGCCGATCAAGGACGGGGACACGCTGAAGATCTGCGACTTCCTGTTCCGCTTCGTGGACGAGCGGAAGGGGGATAAGGCGAAGTTGCCGTCCCACATGGTCCCCAACTTGCCCGACCCGGCGGACGAGCCGAGTACCGAGATGACGACCGTCCAGCACACGGTCAACCGGACGGCCGCCCAGGAGTTCCTGGAACTGCAGCCGACGGAGCGGTTGCGGGCGCTGTTGGACATCAGCACGACCCTGTCCAGGGCCATCGACCTCGAGCACCTGTTGCCGTCCCTGGTGGACGCCGTGTTCGCCACCTTCAAGCAGTCCGACCGCTGCTTCATCATCCAACTGGACGACGCCGGCCGGCCGTACACGAAAGTGGTGAAGGCGCGGCGGGGCGGCACCGACCACCGCTTCAGCCGCACCCTGCTCAACCGCTGCCTGGACTCGATGCAGTCGTACCTGATCAAGGACGCCTCGACGGTCGAGGGCCTCGGGTCGGCCCAGTCGATCGCCGAGTTCCGCATCCGCTCGGTCATGTGCGCGCCGCTGGCCACGGCCGACGGGAAGCCGCTCGGCGCGATCCTGATGGACACGCAGGACATCTCCAAGAGCTTCAGTGAGGAAGACCTGAAACTGCTCACCATCGTCGCCAACCTGGCGTCGGTGGCGGTGGAGAAGGCGCACATGGTGACGGCCCTGCTCCGGCAGGAGAAGACGGAAGGGGAGATCGAGCTGGCCAAGCAGGTGCAACTCGGCTTCCTCCCCCAGAATGAGCCGGTGGTGCCGGGGTACGAGTTCTTCGGCTTCTACAGCGCCGCCCAGACGGTCGGCGGCGATTATTACGATTACATCTCCCTGCCCGACGGGCGGCTGGCGGTGGTGCTGGGGGACGTGGCCGGGAAGGGGGTGCCGGCCTCGCTGCTGATGGCCAAACTGAGCGCCGAAGCGCGGTTCTGCATGCTCACCCAGCCGGACTTGGCCAAGGCCGTTTCCCTGCTCAGCAACCAGTTGATCAAGGGCGGCATCGGCGACCGGTACGTCACCCTGGTGGCGCTCGTGTTGGACCCGGTGACGCACGAGGTGACGTTCGTGAACGCCGGCCACATGATGCCCCTGCGGTACTGCCCCGCCGCGGTCGGGGTGTCGGACTGCGACGGGGACGACTCGTCCGGGATACCGCTGGGCATCCAGGAAAATTTCGAGTACACGTCCGTCCGCGTCACCCTTGAGCCGGGCCAGAGCCTGACGGTGTTCACCGACGGCGTGACGGACGCCATGAACCCGCTCGAAGTCATGTTCGACGAGGTGGACGGCGTGCGGGCGGCGGTGGCGACGGACGCGGCGGACGGCGGCGACCTCGGCCCCCGCGAACTGGGCAAGAAGATCGTGGCGGCGGTGCGCAAGCACGCCGCCGGCCGCCCACAGAACGACGACATCGCGCTGGTGACGTTCGGCCGCGTGGACGGCCCGTCCGGCCCCATCACCAGCGGGCCGGACTCGGACAGCGGCCCCGCCACCCGCAACGCGCGGTAGCCCCCCGCCGCCATTCCCGCACACGGAGGCACACCCTCATGCCCGTCGCCACACCCGATACCGATACCGACACGGAAACGGCCGCCGCCGACGGGTTGAACCTGGCCCTCGAGCCGCTGTACCACGTCGTCCTGCTGAACGACGACGACCACAGTTACGGGTACGTCGTGTACATGCTGAAGGAGCTGTTCGCGTACCCGGAGTCGAAGGGGTTCGACCTGGCCTACGAGGTGGACAAGCACGGCCGCACGGTGGTGTGGACCGGCACCCACGAGGAGGCCAAACTGAAGCAGGATCAGATTCACGCCTACGGCCCGGACCCGACCATCGCCCGCTGCGCCGGGTCGATGACGGCGGTGCTGGAGCCGGCCGAGTGATGGCCGTTACAACGGCGCGACACGCGGGCGGATACACTTCCCGTCTCCCACCACTCCCGGAGTCGGTGTCATGAAGTTATGCCGCCTCGCCGTCGCGTTCGCCCTGTCACTCCCCCTCGTGGCCCTCGCCGCGCCCGTGCCGAAGCGGACGGCGAAGGACGCCGTCAGACACTACTTCGAGAACGTGGAGAAGGGCGGGGCGGAAACCGCGTGGCTGGTGGCACCGCCGGCGAAAGAAGTCGTCAAAGAACTGTTGCCGTACCTGGACCGCGAGTCCGACCGCGAGCGGAGTCGTGCGGTCGGGCTGATCGCTTACATCGGTCGGCAGTCGAAGGACAAGGCGGCCCGGCGCGCGGCGGTCGAGGCGCTGCTCGCCCACGCGGTCGGGAAGGACGACGGCCGGCGGAAGCAGGCGGAGGCGCTGGCGGGACTGGTGCGATTCTCGAAAGCCGATTTCCCGAAGACAGCCGCCGCCGAGATCGAGAAGTTGGTCCGCGTCCCCGACCCGCACAACGACACGGTGTTGCTGGCGGGAATCCTTGAGGTGAAGTCAGTGACCGATGACTTGAAGCGGTTGGCGGCACCGGTCGCCGGGCAGTCGCCGTTCCTGAACCCGCAGTGGTCGGCGAACCTCGCCCTCGCGCGGCTCGGTGACGCCGACGCCGTCAAACACTGCGTCGCGGCGGTCGAGGGCGAACCCGACATTGTCCAGCGCGTCCGCCACTTCCACGAGTTGGTCTACATCCGCCAGAGCGCCGCCACGAAGAGTCTGGCCGGCTACTTGAACAGCGACGAGCGGTTGCCGGACGTGAGGCAGAGCGACCTGCCCGGCAGCCCACTTGCCTACTACGCCCTCACGGTCCTGGCTGAGAGCGTTGAGGGGTTCCCGGTCAAGTCCGAGAGCGGGCCGACGTACACGACCGAGCAACTGGCCGCCGCCCGCAAGTGGGTGTCGGAGAAGAAGCAGCTGAAGTGGAAGGAGT